>CAIRNC010000369.1 GCA_903879875.1 uncultured Bacteroidota bacterium | reverse complement strand
CTTTACCGCTAATAAGTTCTGGCAAATGTGCTAATTTGTTGCTTTCAGTTTGTGCAATTCGATTTACTGGAATACCAGTCATCATCGAAACTACATCGGCCACATTGTCTTCGGTTACTAAAATTCGATTGCTTTTAGCATCCTCTTCCCATTGTTCTTGAGCAATAGCCAAATCTTTTTCGATTCGTTTTTCATCATCACGAAGTTTTGCGGCTTCCTCGTATTTTTGTTTTTTAACAACAGCTACTTTCAATTCTCGAACTTCTTCTAATTGTCGTTCTAAATCCAAAATTTGCTTTGGAACATCAATATTAGTAATGTGTACACGAGAACCGGCTTCATCCAAAGCATCAATTGCTTTGTCAGGTAAAAATCGCTCCGACATATACCTATTGGTCAATTTTACACAAGCTTCAATAGCTTCGTCGGTATAAGTTACGTTATGATGGTCTTCGTATTTGTTTTTAATATTATTTAAAATGGTAATGGTTTCTTCTACCGAGGTTGGCTCTACAATCACCTTTTGAAAACGTCTTTCTAAAGCGCCATCTTTTTCAATATACTGTCGGTATTCGTCTAATGTTGTAGCGCCAATACATTGAATTTCACCACGAGCCAAAGCAGGTTTAAACATATTGGAAGCGTCCAATGAACCTGTCGCACCTCCAGCGCCAACAATAGTATGAATTTCATCTATAAATAGAATAATATCATCATTTTTCTCAAGTTCATTCATTACTGCTTTCATGCGTTCTTCAAATTGTCCGCGGTATTTTGTTCCTGCAACAAGACTCGCTAAATCAAGAGTAACTACTCGCTTGTTAAACAAAATTCGAGATACTTTCTTTTGAATAATACGTAAAGCCAAACCTTCAGCAATAGCAGATTTTCCTACACCTGGCTCACCAATTAGTAAGGGATTGTTTTTCTTTCTACGGCTTAAAATTTGTGAAACTCTTTCAATTTCTTTCTCACGACCAACTACGGGATCTAGCTTTCCTTCTTCGGCCATTTCGGTTAAATCTCTACCAAAATTATCTAAAACAGGTGTTTTTGATTTTTTGTTGGATCGATTGGCTGGATTATTAAAACTATCTCCTTTTAGACTGTCATCATGTCCTGAATCTTCATTATAGGATTCGTTTTTTGGTAAATTTTCTGAAAAATCATCTTCAATTGGCGTCATATTCAAATATTGTTCTTTAGCTACATCATAATCAATTTTTAATTTATTCAATAGCTTGGTTGTTGGATCGTTTTCATTTTTTAAAATACATAAAAGCAAATGAGCAGTGCTTACAGAAGAACTCTGGAAAACCTTAGCTTCTAAAAAAGTAATTTTTAGAGCGCGCTCCGCTTGTCGGGTTAAATGCAGGTTTTTTTTGTCAATGCTACCGTCTATGCTTGAATTGGCAGGACTTAGAATCTCTACTTTTCGTCGCAAATAGTCTAAATCTACCGATAAATTATTTAAGATATTAATCGCTTTTCCGTTGCCATCCCTCAAAATACCTAACATAAGATGCTCTGTTCCAATAAAATCATGCCCCAAACGCAAGGCTTCTTCTTTACTGTAAGTGATTACATCTTTTACTCTTGGTGAAAAGTTATCATCCATATTTATAATTTTGTTGTTGTAAAATTAGTCATTTAATAAGTAATTACAAATACTATACCTTTCAAAAATGTTGTCATGCTATATATTTTCTATTCTAATTTAAAATACTTTGTCAAAACTATAAATTTTAATGATTATATTTGAATTGAATTTTGAAACATTATGAAAAGAATAAAAATTATACTACTTGGCACCGCGATTTTAATGCTAACCAATTGCAAAAAGCAAATTGAAACCCCTAAAGTGATTTATGAGGACACTAAGAAAACGGTAGTGCAGCCTATAAAAATAGATTCTTCTGAAATAGAAATTGCCGATTTACCCATACAATTCAAAGGCACAAATTTTCTTATTTTTCCTATTGGAAATATTCATGTTTATTCCCGTAATAGCAAATCTTCGTTTGATTCTTCTTCAAGTGAAAGTGACACGGGTTATAAAATTTCAAACAATAATGAAAATGAAATTACAGGCTATTTGACCAATTTAAAATTTCAAGAAATACAATCGGACTCGCTTAAAGTACTGACAGATAAACCTGTATTGATTCAATCTGTAACCTTTACAAACACTTTTTTTAAAAAAAATATTCAACAACTCTTAGTATATTCATTGGCTGATATGGATACAAATAGAGACGGAAAATTAGATACTAACGACATAAAATCATTATATATTAGTGATGTTAGCGGAAATCGTTTTACGAAACTATCTGTTGATTTTGAAGAAATAATAGATTGGAACATCATTGATTCTAAAAACCGTTTGTATTTTAGAACTATCGAAGACACTAATAAAAATGGTGAATTCGATAAAGGAGACGTTATTCACTACAACTTTGTGAACTTATTAAGCAACGATTGGAAGTCTGAAACTTACAAACCTTTTTAAATAAATCGTTTTTTCAAATTAAAGAAAATTGATTTATTACGTTTTTTTTAATGCTTTCTTCCTTTTGCAATTCAGTAACAAAAATCTACAATTCGGTTAAATATTGTTTGTGGTCTAATGTTTTCAAAAGACATTTGCAGCATCAAAATCTGAATTTATGAAGGCAATTGTACTCTTTTTTACTATTATTATTTCAAATGTTTGTTTTTCGCAATCCACATTATCTGGAAAGGTTACCGATGAAAAAGGTATGCCTTTGGAAGGTGCAAATGTGTTTCTGGAAGGCACCTATGACGGCACTTCGTCTGATGCAAAAGGAAATTTTTCATTTACGACTACAACTAAAGGAACTCAAATTATAAAAATTACTTTTCTAAATTTCAATAGTTATTCGGCAACAATTGAGGTGAATAATTTTAAAAATAAAGTAATACAACTTAAAGAAAGTAGCAATTCACTTGACACAGTGGTTATTACTGCGGGAACTTTAGAATCAGGAGATAAGGCAAGAGTTTCGGTTTTGAAACCTTTAGATATTGTTACTACTGCTGGAAATCCAGGAGATATTATTTCAGCACTTCTGACCTTGCCTGGTACACAAACGGTTGGCGAAAGCGGTAAACTTTTTGTTCGTGGTGGTGAAGCTGATGAAACCCAAACATTTATTGATGGAATCCGTGTGGCGCAACCTTATTTGCAAACAGCCAATAATTTGCCAACTAGAAGTCGATTTTCTCCTTTTCTATTTAAAGGAACTACTTTTTCTACAGGCGGCTATTCTGCGGAATATGGCGAGGCATTATCAAGCGTTTTGCTTTTAAACACCATTGACGAACCCGATCAAGAAAAAACCGATATGGGTATGATGACTGTTGGTTTAGGGTTAGGAAATACCCAAAAATGGAAAAATAATTCGTTTAGTTTTAATACAAATTATATTAATTTGGCACCTTATCAAGCCTTATTTCCTGACAAAGTGAGTTGGAACAAACCTTATCAATCTTTAGGAGGCGAGAGTGTGTTTCGACATAATTTTAAAGAAGGATTGCTTAAAATTTATGTTGCTTTTGATGCTGGACAATTCGATTTGAACCAAGAAAATATCAATTATGTAGATAAAATTAGAGTGCAATCTAAAAACAATAATTTTTACACTAATGTGTCTTATAAAGGAAATCTTGGCAATGATTGGAAATTAGTAACGGGCATTAGTTATGGAAACAATCAAAACAAAGGCAGTTTTGACATCACTGATTTTTCAAACAAAGAAGACGCTTCACATATAAAAGCGAAAGTTTCAAAATCATTTTCAAATAGCCTAAAAACAGCTTTTGGCACCGATTATTTTTTTACACATTATAGTGAAAATGGTCTGAATTCAATACTTGGCTATACAAGTAATATCGCAGCTTTGTTTTCGGAAACCGATATTTTGTTTTCTAAAAATTTGGTTGCCAAATTGGGAGTTCGGGCTACTAAAAATTATTTACTAAGCGAATTTTCACTCGACCCAAGAGCTTCAGTAGCTTATAAAATTGCTAAAAATAGTCAATTCTCCTTTGCTTACGGACTTTTTGAACAAGCACCTCGTCAAGATTATTTGAAATACAATACCCAATTTCAATCTGAAAAAACGCAACATTACATCTTAAATTTTCAATACAACAAAGACAAACAAACATTCCGGGCTGAAGCTTATTATAAGAAATATGAGAATTTAGTAAAATATGAAACAACAAGTTCCATGTTTACGCTTTCAAATTTCAACAATAACGGTTCGGGCTTTGCAAAAGGTTTGGATTTGTTTTGGCGAGACAACAAAAATGTGAAAAATGTAGAATATTGGATTTCCTATTCGTATATCGACACAAAAAGAGATTATAAAAACTTCCCAAAATTAGTTACCCCAAATTTTGTTGCCGATAATACCTTGTCAGTTGTTGGTAAATATTGGATGCCAAAATGGCGTTCGCAATTGGGTATTACCTACAGTTTTAGTTCTGGAAGACCCTATAACAATCCGAATGAAGCAGAATTTATGAATGGAAAAACCAAATCGTATAACAATTTGAGCGTGAATTGGGCTTATCTAATTTCGCCACAAAAAATATTGTTTTTTTCAATTACTAATGTAGCGGGTTTTAAAAATATTTACGGCTATGATTATGCCAATGCGCCTGTAAATGGCGTTTATGAAAGCCAACCTGTGGTGCCGGCAGCCGATCGCTTCTTTTTTATAGGTTTCTTTTGGACTATAAGCAAAGACAAAAAAACAAATCAGTTGGAGAATTTGTAATGACTATAAAAATTGAATTTATTTTTTAAAAAAATTACATTTTTTAGTTAAAAAAGGAAATTCCTTGTAGGTTAAAAAATAATAGGAGAAGACAAAAACCATCATGCCTAAAAAGCTACCTCCAATAGTATCTAACATAAAATGTTTGGACAAATAAATTCGGCTTATGCTTTCTAAAATTGCCAAAAAGGCAAATAAAATCTGAAGTGTTCGGTTTTTGTATAAAATACTTAATAAAGCAAAAAATAAAAAGGCATTCAAAGCATGACCGGAAGGGAAAGTAAACGGGATTTGACTTTTTACTCCTTCCACCAAGTGTAAAGGAATTTTTCTAAACGAAAAGTAGTAGGTTGGTCGGTGAACGTGTATAAAAAAGGCTTTTTTTACGATTGTACTTAATAATGAACCTAAGGCATAAGGCAAAATTAATAGTGCCATTTCAAACCAGGTTCTTTTAATGAAAATATAAACTAATAGAAAAATAAGCGTTCCGTCAATTGCAATGTCGGTGTAATATTTAAAAAATAAATCACTCCAAGTACAATAAAATTGGTTGAAATATAAATGCAATTCTTCTTTTCCAAAGTAAGCCAATATAGTCATTCCTGCAAATAAAAAAAGGCTATAAACTCCTAAAAAATAAGGTATTTCTCTAATTAAATCTTTGTCTTTATTCATGTTTGAATAGATGTATTTGGAAGCAAATATAGGTTTTTTTGTTGTGATGTATTTAAAGTTATTTCGTTTTTATAATTTATTTTATTTCCATTTTAAAAATATAAAATTACAATTTTGTAACTTTTTGATAACTTCTTCCGTATAACAGATTGTACACTTTAAACAAAAGGAAATCTTAACATGAGACAACTAAAAATAACCAAGCAGGTAACCAATCGTGAGACTGCTTCATTAGACAAATACCTTCAAGAAATCGGAAAAGTAGATTTGATTACTGCTGACGAAGAGGTAGAATTAGCTCAGAAAATTAAAGCAGGAGATCAAGCCGCTCTAGAAAAACTGACAAAAGCCAATTTGCGTTTTGTTGTTTCTGTAGCCAAACAATATCAAAATCAAGGATTGACACTTCCCGATTTAATTAATGAAGGTAATTTAGGTTTAATTAAAGCTGCACAACGTTTTGATGAAACACGTGGATTCAAATTCATTTCGTATGCAGTTTGGTGGATTCGTCAATCTATTTTGCAAGCTTTGGCGGAACAATCTCGTATTGTTCGTTTGCCGTTGAATAAAATTGGTTCTATTAATAAAATCAATAAAATGTATGCTTTGTTAGAACAATCTAACGAGCGACCACCAACAGCAGAGGAGATTGCCAAAGAATTGGATATGACGGTGAATGATGTAAGAGAAAGTATGAAAAACTCTGGTCGTCACTTATCAATGGATGCACCACTTGTTGAAGGAGAAGATTCTAATCTTTATGATGTATTGCGTTCTGGTGAATCACCAAATCCAGATAGAGAGTTAATTCACGAGTCATTGCGTACCGAAATTGAGCGTTCATTAGAAACATTAACGCCAAGAGAAGCTGACGTAGTCCGTTTGTATTTTGGATTGAGCGATCAACATCCGATGACATTAGAAGAAATTGGAGAAACTTTTGACTTAACTCGTGAGCGTGTTAGACAGATAAAAGAAAAAGCGATTCGCAGATTAAAACATACTTCAAGAAGTAAAATTTTAAAAACGTATCTTGGATAAAACAGTCAAAAGTATTTAAGTCTAGACACATTACGGCTTTTGACTTTTGATAAATAAAAGTAACGACAGTCTGATTAACTGTTTGTTTTTTGATTGATGATTGAAACCTCGGCTGATTACCGAGGTTTTATTTTTATGTCTATCCTTAACTTTTCCGTTGCTTTATTCTTAGCCACTGATTAAAAAAAATCTCACAGATTTTAGAATTAAAAATAAAAAAAATCCGTGAAATCCGTGAAATCTGTGGCAAGTTTTTTTTTGGTGTTGGTAACTTACAGTCTTTTTGTTTTTATAAAATCAAAAGTTATATCATAATAGACTTCATTAACTTTGTGAAAATCTTTGCGAATAAAATTCTACTTTTGCAGAAACAACATAACTAAACAATGAGTAAATCTACACTAATTGCCCCATCCGTTTTGGCTGCCGATTTTGCCAATTTGCAACGTGACATCGAAATGATTAATAATTCCGAAGCCGATTGGTTTCATATTGATATTATGGATGGCGTTTTTGTTCCTAATATTTCTTTTGGAATGCCGGTTTTAGAAGCTATTGCAAAGCATGCCAAAAAAACTATTGATGTACATTTAATGATAGTAGACCCTGATCGCTACATCAAAACCTTTGCACAATTAGGCTCCACTATTCTTACCGTACATCTTGAAGCTTGTACCCATTTGCACAGAACGCTTCAGGCTATAAAAGCCGAAGGCATGAAAGCAGGGGTTGCTCTCAATCCACACACTAATATCGATTTGTTGGAAGAAGTAATTCAAGATATTGATATGGTTTGTATTATGAGTGTGAACCCTGGATTTGGAGGACAATCTTTCATAGAAAATACCTATTCTAAAATTGAAAGGTTGAAAGCCATGATTATTAGAAAAAAGGCAAAAACAATAATTGAAATTGATGGTGGTGTGACTAACAAAAACGCCATTCAATTGGTTCAAGCTGGTGCAGATGTATTAGTAGCTGGAAGCTATGTTTTCAAAGCCGAAAACCCTACACAATCGATTGCTGATTTAAAACTAATGACGACATTTTAATTATAGAAATTGATCAGTTGTCAGTACTTTATTGTGATTAGTCTGAACACTAAATTTCTGAACACTGACCACTTAAAAACCCTCTTCATTCCTAACGGAGTTGAAGGGGGTTTTAGTTTATCCTATTTTTTTCCTAATAACCCAAAAACAGATTGTAATAAAGGAGATGTTCTGGATTTTAAATCGGTACGAATGCTAAGTTCTTCAACGGCAATCATTTTAAAAACACCTTCCAATGCTTTATTGGTCACATAATCCGTAATGTCCGGATTTACTTTTGAGACTAGCGGAATTTTATTATATTTATTAATTATTGAATTCCAGATGGCATCAGCTCCTACTTTTCCGATAGATTGTTGCACTACCGGACTGAATTTTGAATATAAATCTTTTGTTGTTGTGCTTTGTAAATAGGTAGTTGCAGCATTTTCATTTCCTAATAATATACTTTTAGCATCTGAAATATTCATGTTCTTTACGGCATTAACAAATATTGGAGTTGCTTCTTTTACGGCATCTTCAGCAGCTCGATTCATTGCTAAAATTCCTTGATCGGCTAGATTTCCCATTCCGAATTTCCGCATGGTATTTTCCAAAGTGTTTAACTCTTCGGGCATCAAAATTTTAACCGATTCATTCCCGAAAAAACCATCAATTGCAGTTAGTTTAGAAACTTCTTTTGTAATTCCATTGGTCAATGCTTCTCTTAAACCAGCAGCAATATCTATGGGAATAGCAATGTTTGTTGTTGAAGTTGGTAAAACAACCGTTTTTATTTTTGGTTTTACTACGGTGGTTTTTGGTTTTGGTTTCTTTAAAACAGTTTTCAGTTGAGCGTTACCTAGAAATGGAACAATTAATAAGAATAAGAATAATTTTTTCATCTTTTTTATTTT
>CAIRNC010000368.1 GCA_903879875.1 uncultured Bacteroidota bacterium | reverse complement strand
GGCAAGTTTTAAAAAATTCTCTATTATTCATAATTGTCAAATTTAAATTTCCTAATCATAAGGCTTTTCGGAATACGCCCCGTTTTTTAGAGTGGGTTCCGGTCTCCACTTTTAAAATTCAGTGATACTATTTTTCTGTCACATTGGGGGGTCAGCCCTTTGTATTTCGAAGAACGTCTTGTTTTTATTCTTGTTTAACTTGCCCATAACGGTTTGCGGGTTTAAGAAGTTGGCGATTTCGGAGCACTAAACTGTCTGCCAGCACTGAACTTGATACGAAGCACAAAACTTTATTTAACCACTGAACCGCCAATTTCTTAAACCCGCTGTTAGCGGTAGTTGTTTTCGTCCTCATTTAATTGTCTCCTCTACAAATTTAATTGCAAATGTCTGCGTGGCACATTTTGAACAGTCAGAAGTATACCAGTCAAACTCTCTATAACCTTTAGACCTTATAACGTCATAAACAGATGCGTTGTCTGTGTTTACTGATACTCCATTATTATCAAAATGTTCAATTAAAACCTCCATTCCTTTGATGTCATAATTTGAATTATTGATAAGTTTTAAATTGCCTTTTAATGCGTCACCGAAATAACTTCTATACCCTTTATTGATAACCACAAGTTTTACATTATCCATTATTTCAGTTAGTATGCTTACCTTCTTCAAGTCCCAATAACTTTCCCATTGTGTATCTTCAATTTGAAAGTTGAGATAAAAAGCTAATAGCCCATACGAGTCTGAAATTTTCCATTGACCATTTATTTCTGACAACAAAAATTGATTTTGCATTTCAACTACTTCTCCCATAGCTCCAGTTGTCTTACCAATGGAAGTTACAATTATCGTATTATCTGCTTTTTTTTCAGCGGTTAGTTTATACGTTTCTTTCTCTGGAATTCCCATAAAATTAGCACGTATGTGCTTTTCCATTTCAGGAGTTACAAATGAATAATTTAAAGCCTCTCTAGATTTTTTTAACGACCCGTTGAACTTGTCCGCACCATTATTATTCACTTCTTTAATAAAGTCATCAACCACTTTCATCGCTTGGTCTTCGGGCTTTTGGCAAGAATTTAGCGTAATAATTAGGAGTGCGAAGATGTAAGTTTTTAAATGTTTCATAGTTTAATTTTTTAAGTGTTTGTAATGTTCTACTGTCCAAAAGTCAGCAACTGGTATTCTTGATTGAAAACCAATTCCATCTTTCATTGGGTCAAGTGGTATAATAAGCCATTCGCTGTCTTCGGTTGAAAATTCAAATGCCGTCTTCAGTTCTGGTTCTGTTGTTACTAATTTGTTTAAGTAGGTCGCTGCGTTAATTAAAAGTAGTTTGTGTTTGTAAGATACGTTGTCTGCACAGATGTTGCACTTAATAAAAATGTCAACGATTGATTGAGGTCGTTTAAATTTTTCATAATTACAGTTGAAGTCAAGCAGAAAAAGACCGTCACCAATTTGTCTTAAAACCTTTTTGTCAAACGTAAATGAAAAGAGAAAAGCTTCGGCAAATTCAAAGGTGGTTGGCTCAACTCGGTAATTGTTTCTCGTAGGCAAATATTTGTCCTTGGCGATTTCTAAGTTGTCAGTGAAGGAAAGAAATGCAGTTGTATCATACAAATGTTTTTCAACTAAGCTGTCAAAGTGAATATGGCTTTTTATTGATTTGAGCCAACCGTATTTTTTTAGAAAAAATGGGTCTCCACCGTCTTTTTGCTTTGTCAATAAGCCGTCTGTGGTATACTTCTCTGGAAGAGTAGCGTTCCCTTTAGTGTCTGCCCGATATATTGTTATTAAATCTGTCATTACTGTTGTGCCGTGTGTCGTCTTACAATTACCGCTAACGTTTGAAAGATTTATGAAGTAAAAAAAAGGGGGGATTAAAAGCTCGTCTCTTTCGCCCCGCGACAAACGTTATTAAATGCTTGAAACTTCATACTGGCAG
>CAIRNC010000367.1 GCA_903879875.1 uncultured Bacteroidota bacterium | reverse complement strand
TTTTTTGATGCTATAGCCTTTGTTTTAGGATTCGAAAACCCCATTTCTTTTGAAGGTGAAGCTGCTTTATATCTAGAAGATTTAGCTCAAAAAGCGCATGCCAAAAACGAAAATACGATTGATTATTTGCAAAATGTAACTTTCACAAACCGTATTCCAACTCAAAAATTGTTTCATTTTGTACTTGAGGCAGCTAGCAACAATGTTGCGATAGAAAAGGTGGCTTTAAATTTTCATTTTACACTAGTAAAATGCATTGAAAAAATTGCCATTCACAACAATAGTCGTAATTTAGCTTTTAGCGGAGGCGTTTTTCAAAATTCGGTCTTAATAGATTTGATTTTAGAACAACTAGATGGAAAATTCAACTTATATTTTCATAAAAATAGGTCCTCAAATGACGAAAATATTTCGTTTGGACAGCTAAGTTATTATCTTAACACAAAACAAAATTAAAATGGATGTATTTGATTTATTAGGAAAAGTAGAAAAAACCGAAGAAGACGACAAAATCTCTTATTCTACGGGCATTGTCATGGCAATGAGTTTGAAAGATATGGGTTTTGGCGAAATGGATTACAAAGATTTTATCGAAGGAATGACCACTGTTTTTGAACATCAAGTGCCTAAAATTTCACCACGAAAAGCTATTGATATTTTCAATAATTATGTGGCTTTGTTGCAAGAAGAATTGAAAGTAAAAAATACGGAAATTGGTTTGGCTTTTTTAGAAGAAAATGCTCAAAAGTCTAGTGTAAAAACATTAGAAAGTGGATTGCAATATGAAATAATGGAAAAGGGAAGTGGAGCCATTCCAACTTTGCATGATACGGTAAGTGTTATTTATGAAGGCTATTTGCTGAACAAAAATGTTTTTGATTCCACAAAAGAATCGGGGCCACAAAACTTAAAAGTCTCTGAAATGATTCAAGGTTGGAAAGAAGTTTTGCAAATCATGCCTGTTGGTTCCCGTTGGCGCGTTACTATTCCACATTATTTGGCGTACGGCGAAATTGGCGCACCACCAATGATTCAGCCTAATGCTACGTTGGTTTTTATCATTGAACTGCAACATATTTTAAGTTAACTTTGCAATAGACTTTAAATAAACCTAATGACAAAGCATAACACAATCCAGCTATTTGATTCCAAAAATGTTCGCGCTGTTTGGGACAATGAACAAGAAAAATGGTATTTTTCTATTATTGATGTTATAGCTGTTTTGACCGAAAGTTATGATGCAAATGCGTATTGGAGAAAACTGAAGCAACGTCTTAAAGCAGAGGGAAATGAAACCGTGACGAATTGTCACGGTTTGAAAATGGAAGCACCTGATGGCAAAATGCGAACCACCGATGTGGCAGATACGGAACAACTTTTTAGATTGATTCAGTCTATTCCTTCTCCAAAAGCAGAACCTTTTAAGCGCTGGTTAGCTCAAATTGCAAGTGAACGATTAGATGAAATGCAAGATCCAGAACTCACGGTAGAGCGTGCTATGAAAGAATATTTGCAATTAGGTTACACCGAAAATTGGATTAATCAACGGCTGAAAAGCATTGAAATCAGGAATGAACTTACTGATGAAT
>CAIRNC010000366.1 GCA_903879875.1 uncultured Bacteroidota bacterium | reverse complement strand
ACACACAAACAGAAATTTTTTAAGAATCCGCTTATGAATGTAATCCCTTGCTGTTGCCTCTTTATGTAATAAAGGATGTAATTTTTAAAAATAATCTTTTTTGCATCACTAGACGAATGGCTTACAAAGTCTAATTGTTTGTCTGAAGTATTGGCTATTTTCTTGTTTTACCTACAATGTCTTTTAAAATAGTATCAAGCTTTTCAGCTGTATCTAATAAATAATGGATGGTTTTCTCACTTTCGCTAGTTTCTCCTGCCGTAATCTCGGATTTTAATAAGTTAACCAATCCCATTAAATTAGTGAGTGGAGATCGGACAGTATGCGATTGTATCCAAGCAATATCTGACAAAGCATTATTTTGATTTTCAATTTTTCGAACATTTTCTAATGTTTCGGTTAAGTCTATCATTGCGGCTACTTCTCGAATCGCTTTACCACTATCATCTCTAATAAAAATTCCTTTATGTTTTACAAAGGCAATATCTCCGTTTGCTTTTAAAAATCGATATTCGGCATTGAAATATTCTTTTGTTGGATCTATAATTATTTTGTTTAATTCATCTAAAACATATTCCCTATCATCTGGATGAATATTTTTTGACCATAAATAATTGTCATAGTTATTTAGGTCATAGCCAAATATAGTGTGGAAACCTTCACCCCAATTGACAATATCGTTTGTTATATCCCAATCCAAAACAGCTTCAATGGTTGCTTTGGTAATCATATTGAAGCGTTCATTACTTTCTAATATTTCATTTTCGATTTGTTTTCTTTTCGTAATATCTATTAAAATACCATCTAATTGTATAGGATTATTGTCTTCGTCTTTGATTAAATATTGACGATCTATTATCCATTTGACGGAACCTGAACTTGTTATAATTCTTCTTTCTTTTTCTAAAATGTTACCTTTATCGAAATTGGAGACATAATTAGGATTGAAATCAAATCGATCGTCGGGATGGAAACAATTATTTATATTTTCAGCAGTTAATTCAAAAGTTGCTGGGTCTACCTCAAATATTTTATAGGATTGTTCAGACCATTGAATTTCTGAATTGGTAAGATTTACAGTGAAATGTCCTAATAGAGCAATCTCGCTGGCTCGTTGTAGTTTATAATTAGTTTCTTCAAGTTTTTTTCTATTGTTTAATTCATTTGTTAAATCAATTGCATAGGCTAGCTTTACCTTTTTACCCTTATAATATACATATTTAGCTTCTATTTTTACTTGAACAACTTCCCCATTTTTTTTCTGATGCAACGTAATAACTTCAAATGGATAGCTGCCGTCTTCTAATGCTAAAGCAATCACTTTATCTAAATCATCGAGACATTCTTTTGGCCTAATATCTCTTACTGTCATCGATAAAAATTCGTCATTGGTATAACCATATTTATCACATGCCGCTTTATTGACTAATAAAAATTGAAATGTATCAATATCGAATAGCCATTTGGGTATGGGGCTGTAGTTAAATAAATCAGTAAATTCATCATCTGATCTTTGTTTTAAATCACTAACTTTTTTGTAGTATAAATGTATTTGATTGAAATTTTTATTAACTAGTAAATACAGTAATACAGAAGTGATTAGTATAAATGCGGCATCGCTATCTGTTTTAACAAATCGAAGTAATTCGGTTTTGGTTGCAATTTTGTTTAATGGAAAATGACTCGCATATACATAAATAATGCTTCCTATTAAATAAATAGTTACAATTTTTAGGGTATTTATAGTACTAGACTCTTTCGTGTTTAACTTAATCATTGTAGAATGATTTTTCCGTTACATTAAACAAATCTAAATAAATACTTTAATCAATTTTAATAAAAAAATATTTTTTCGATAAAGCGAAAAAAAAGATAGTTAAACGAAATGAAAAATGAGGAATTACAAATTGAAATATATAATGAGTTCCTCGTCATTTCTATAGTCAGAATACAAGTAACTCCTTTCGATTTTATAGATTTATCAATTTCTATTGGCTGCTTTGAGTTCCATTGCATAAAGCATCAAAGTATAAATAATGAACGTTTTGGATATAGGTTTCAAATCAATTTCTACACAAAAGCATTTAGTAATTAACTTAAAAAAGTTCCCAGATGATGATAAAAGCAAAAGATGTACATCTTTTTAATTAAAGATATAGGGAAGTGATATGAAAGATATACATGTTTTATTGAAAAGATGTACATCTTTTCAATAAAACATCAGCTAGAAAAGATTTTATTTGCTAATAATAAAAAAGCCTGCTTTTGGTAAAATTAAATTTATTAAAACCTTACAGAGTAATAGCTTGTTTAACAACAATAACGGCTGTCAGAACTGAAGTTAGAAACTAAAACAATAAACTCAACTCATTTATCGAGGTATTTATTTTTTCATTCGATATTCAAAATTTGTTTTAAGACTTAAACTTGAGTGGCAAGTGCACCACTTTCTTGGTTTCAAAAAAGTCGGCGTCGAAAAAATCAGCAATATCAAATTGGGTTGCTTTTGGAAAGTCGGCCAATTCTGCAGTTAAATCGCCGCCTTTTAGATAAAGAATACCATTTTTGAGTTCGTGTTTTTGTTGTTTTTTGATTTTGTCTTTAATCCAAGATACAAAATCCGGCATGTTGGTCACGGCACGGCTTACAATAAAGTCGAAATCGCCTTTCACGTTTTCGGCACGAATTTGTTCCGCTTTTACGTTTTTGAGTTCCAAAGCTTCGGCAACAGCTTTTACAACATTTATTTTTTTAAGAATGACATCTATCAAATAAAAGCGGGTTTCAGGAAATAAAATTGCCAAAGGAATCCCCGGAAATCCGCCACCTGTACCTACATCTAAAACGTAGGTTCCGGGTTCAAATTTTTGAATTTTCGCTATTGCTAATGAATGTAACACGTGGTTGGTGTACAATTGATCGATATCTTTTCGAGAAATTACATTTATTTTAGCGTTCCAATCGCGATATAATTGATCCAACTTTTCAAATTGTGCGATTTGAACTGCCGTTAAATCAGGGAAATGTTTTAGAATTTCTTCCATGCTGCTATTTTTTCAACAAAAGTACTACTTTTAGTGTTGAAATATTTAACTCAAATTAGTCGAACTAAAAATTTATAATAATTACATTTGTAACTTATTATAAAAAGATATGAACACGACTTCACCAACATTTGCAACGCAAGATAGTTTAAAGTTTTTTAGAACCTTAAACTCTAAAGTAAATAGCTATTTTAAAGAAAACAATATTCAAAGAACAGGAAACTGGAAATTGCATATCAAAGCACTCGTAATGTTTGCTATTTTTCTTACCCCTTATTTTTTAATTTTAACCTTGCAACCCCCATTTTGGTTGATGCTAATTCTATCTGTAGTAATAGGAATTGGGATGGCTGGCGTTGGAATGAACGTAATGCACGATGGTAATCATGGTGCGTTTTCTTCTAAATCTTGGGTAAATAATATCATGGGAGGAAGCATTTATATTTTGGCAGGAAATGTTTACAACTGGCAAGTGCAACACAATGTATTGCATCATACTTATACTAATATTTTAGGTCATGATGAGGATTTGGAAGCAGGACGTATTTTACGTTTCACAAAAGAAGCCAAATGGTACAGCTACCATAGATTTCAGCAATATTATTCGGTTTTCCTTTATGGACTTTTGACTTTTAATTGGGCCATTACTACCGATTTCCTTCAAATGAAACGTTATTTGAAACGCAATTTATCTTACGGTGAATTTAAAAAACCAGTCATTCGTTGGACAACCTTAATTATTACCAAAGTAATTTATTTTTCAGTTTGGATTGTAGTGCCAATGGTTTTGGGCATTACATGGTGGAAAGTAATTTTAGGGTTTTTAGTGATGCACTATACCGCTGGGGTTATTCTTAGTGTTGTTTTTCAATTGGCTCACGTGGTAAATGAAGTTGAAAATCCAGTTCCTAATGAAAATGGTGAAATTGAAAACACATGGGCGATACATCAGTTACATACTACGGCAAATTTTGCTCCTAAAAATTGGTTGGTAAATTATTATACAGGAGGTTTAAATCATCAAATTGAGCACCATATTTTTCCAAATATCAGTCATGTGCATTACAATAAAATTGCTGAATTTGTAAAAGAAACAGCGAAAGAGTGCAACCTTCCTTACCATGAATTTAAAACGACTAGAGCGGCTATTTATTCGCACTTTACGCATTTGAGAGATTTAGGAAGAAAGCCACAATTGGCATAAAACGATTAACTATAACCCAAAAACAATCCATTTTAGATGAATCATCTGCTATCCGACCGAATTAATAATTTATCGACTTCGCAAACTTTAGCTATGGCAGCATTGGCTAGAGAATTAAAAGCGCAAGGAAGAGACATTATCAGTTTAAGCCTTGGCGAACCTGATTTTAACACGCCTGACTTTGTTAAAGCAGCCGCAAAAAGAGCCATTGACGAAAATTACAGCACCTATTCACCCGTTGAAGGTTATTTGGAGTTAAAAGAAGCCATTTGTAGAAAATTTAAAAGAGATAACGATTTAGACTATAAACCATCACAAATTGTGGTTTCGACTGGTGCCAAACAAGCACTTTACAATATTGCTCAAGTCATGTTGAACGATGGTGATGAAGTTATTTTACCAGCACCTTATTGGGTTAGCTATTTTGAAATTATCAAATTATCTGGTGGAATTCCTGTTGAAGTACCCACTTCAATTGAAAGTGATTTTAAAATTACACCCGCACAATTGGAAGTGGCTATTACGCCAAAAACAAAAATGATGTGGTTCAGTTCGCCCTGTAATCCAAGTGGTTCGGTATATAACAGAGTAGAATTAACTGCTTTGGCAGCAGTTTTAGAAAAACACCCCAATATTGTTGTAGTGTCGGATGAAATTTACGAACATATTAATTTTTCGGGTACTTTTTGTAGTATTGCTTCTGTTCCAGGAATGTTAGAAAAAACAATTACCGTAAACGGTGTGGCAAAAGCATTTGCGATGACGGGATGGAGAATTGGTTATATTGGCGCCCCAGAATACATTGCTAAAGCGTGTACAAAAATGCAAGGTCAAGTTACCAGCGGTGCCAATTCGATTGCACAACGTGCCACTATTGCAGCTGTTGATGCTGAGCCAGCTGTTTTAAATGATATGGTTACTGCCTTTCACAACCGCAGGGATTTGGTTGTTGGATTATTACAAGACATTCCAGGCATAAAAATCAATGTGCCCGAAGGTGCTTTTTATGTATTTCCTGATGTTTCTTCTTTTTTCGGAAAAACCTTAAGAGGAACTTTTATTAAAGATGCCAATGATTTTTCAATGTACTTGCTTGCGGAAGCCAACGTAGCAACGGTAACAGGAGATGCTTTTGGAAATCCAAATTGCATTCGATTTTCGTATGCTACAAGTGAAGATTTACTTACCGAAGCTTTACGACGAATTAAAGAAGCGGTTAGTTAAAGTATATTTTTCAGATTAAATATAATTTAGCCTCTAATTCATAAGTCAAAGACTTTTTAATTAGAGGCTTATTTTTTTGACCTTATATCAATATTTGAAATGAAAATGCAACTAATAACTACAAAGCCTTTTATTTAATAGCACCAATAATATCATATTTAGTAATGATATGGTGCTTTCCGTTCTCTAAATCAACTAAAACCGCTTGATTGTCTTTAGTGAAAAGTTGGGATACAACTTCTATTGGAGTGCCCTTTTTTACAACTGGATAAGGTTTGCCCATTACTTCTTTGATAGGTTTATCGGCAACATTTTTATCGGAAACGTAACTTTGAAACAAGTCAGATTCGTCTAAAGATCCCACGAAACCCGAAATATCTATAACAGGAATTTGTGATATTTTATATTTACGCATGCGTTCAATCGCATGTGAAACCAATTCTTCTGTGCGAACAATTATTAGTGGTTTTTCAATATGATCTTTGATAACATCTTCCGCTTTTGTAACCTCTTCTTCTAAAAAACCACGTTCTCTCATCCAATCGTCATTATACATTTTACCAACGTATCGACTACCCGAATCGTGGAATAACACTACAACAACATCGTCTTTTTTGAAATTATCTTTAAGTTGCAACAATCCTTTTATTGCCGAACCCGCTGAATTTCCAACGAAAATACCTTCTTCAAGAGCAATTTTTCGAGTATATACAGCAGCATCTTTATCGGTTACTTTTGTAAAACCATCGATTAATGAAAAGTCAACATTTTTAGGAAGAATATCTTCCCCTATTCCTTCTGTGATATAAGAATAAATTTCGTTCTCGTCAAAAATTCCAGTTTCATGGTATTTTTTGAATACAGAACCATAAGTATCAATACCCCAGATTTTGATGTTTGGATTTTTCTCCTTTAAATATTTTGCTACACCAGAAATAGTACCTCCTGTGCCTACTCCTACAACAAAATGAGTAATCTTACCTTCGGTTTGTTCCCAAATTTCAGGACCCGTTTGTTCATAATGTGCAATGGCATTCGATGGATTGTCATATTGATTTACGTACCACGAATTCGGTATTTCTTCCCCTAATCTTTTAGAAACGGAATAATAAGAACGAGGGTCAGTAGGTTCAACATCTGTTGGACAAACAATAACTTTGGCGCCAACAGCTCGAAGTATATCTACTTTCTCTTTTGATTGCTTATCGCTAATAACGCAAATTAATTTATATCCTTTTACAATCGCTACCAAAGCCAACCCCATTCCTGTATTTCCTGATGTTCCTTCTATAATGGTTCCTCCAGGTTTTAATCGGCCATCGGCTTCAGCATCTTCAACCATTTTTACAGCCATGCGGTCTTTTACAGAATTTCCAGGATTAAACGTTTCTACTTTAGCTAGCACTAGCGCCTCTATTTCAGCAGTAATTTTGTTCAATCTCACCATAGGGGTATTTCCTATAGTGCCTAATATATTTTCAGCGTATTTCATTTATAAAGTGAATTTTTTTATATTTTGTATTAAAAGTTGTTCCTTTTTAAAGAACCAAAGATATTGATTTGAATTGAAATATTTGATTAGTAATTGTGAGATGTTTTTATTGGAAAAAGTTCCAAACAAGTCCAAATCGTACTACGAAATCGCGGTACGGATAACCAGGAGCAGCATAATAATTATTTCCCGAAAATGCGGAATTAAAATGTTCCGCTTTCAGATAAATTCGGGTTTGTTTGACTTTTGCATTAATAAAGAAATCCAATAAAGGAAAATCACCTATTTTTTTCTGCTCTTGCACATAGAATTCGCCAATTAGTGGGTTATAATCGTTAGCAAAATATTTTGAAAAATAGTTTAAGGTAACACCGGTTTGTATGTACATTGCTCTTTTAAAAACAAAATCAGAAAAGTACAACGTATTTCTAGCTACTAGTGTTGGCACGTTAAGAATACTGTTGGATTGATCTACTTTTTGATATAAGAAAGTATTATCTAATCCCCATTTTCTGTATTGAAAATCTTTACTCATCTTGAAAGAAAGATAGTTAATAGTTTTGTCATATTGCTTAGGTGAAACGATAAGAATATTAGCATCTAAATTGTCTTTGCTAAAAAATAATTTATCATTAAGTACCGATAATTGAAAGGCTAAATCTACCCATTTTGTAGTGGCACTTACATTAAAATTATTAATTTTTTCATTTTTAAAATTAGAATTCCAATTGTATTCAATATAACTACTTTGGTATAGATTATAGATGTGATTTGGTAGCTTGTTCACCTTTTGGTAATGAAATGAAATTTGATTATCAGGATTGAAATCATATTCTAAATGTAAATCTAAATTGGATAGGGCTTGCTTTGAAATCGAATTGGTGTATTGAAAGTTGCCTTTCCATTTGTTTTTTTGATATTTATATTGTCCGCCTACATTGTCAATTCGATCATTTAAAGAACTAGGAATAACCGCATTATTAATCACCAAAACGGAATTGTAGTAATAATTATATTTTAAATCTTCCAAGAAAAACTGAAATTGCCCTAACGTTTTAATCTCATAAATAGCCCCAACTTTATTATATAATTTATTATATCTGGTTTTATTATCAATGTTAGAACTTACATAGGCGTCACCAAAATGACTAACATAATTAGTTGTCCCATCTGAATTGATAATTGAAGTCAACACCGTTGGTTGCATATATTCAAAAAATTTATTTTCAAAGTTGAATTGATGCGTTAGATATAAATTGTTTGAACGATTTTCTTTATTTATTCTGAAGATATGGTCAAAAAAATACCTATTCCCTTCTATTGAAGTTGTAGCATCTGTCAAATAGACTTGTAAACGTGCTCTATCGTTAAAAGTAGCGGCATTGCTTTCGAAGTCAGCATTGTTAATTATTCCACCATTTTCACCATTTAAAATATCCTGTGAAGTAAAATGCGCTTTTACAAAATACCTTTTGTTTTTAGAATTGTAATTTGCAGTAAAACGAAAATTTCCCGTGCTGGACAATTGATTTACATACCTTCCAACCGAACGCAACCCTTTATAAGCAATAGAAAAATTAAATTGTTCCGATGTGTTTAAGGTTATGAACGAGTCAAGTGACTGCCCTTGCTTCATTACTGTTTTAAAATACAACTCGGTTAATGGTGTAGCTACAGAATAGTATTTAATTTGACTGGCTTGTAAGAAGTTAAATTGTTTTGCTTCAAAACCAAAATCAGGCAGTGGAGAAATTTCGTTTAAGCCATATTGAAGTGTGTTATAGGTTTGCCCTTCATTGGCAAAGGGAATTAATCCAAAAGTGTCTTTTCTAAGGTAATTATAAACATATTCTTTTTTAATAGTAAGAGTCGTATCAATGTATGTAGTATCATTGTCTATCGTAATTACTTTATACCAATCGATAGGTGCTTTGTGCTTTGGATTTGTAACCGTATCATTTGGATTGACTTGAGCAGAAGCCAATTTATTATTGTATTTCGAAGACCCATTTTTAGTTTGGGCAATACTAATAATAGATAAAAGCAACAGCAAAAGTGATGTAATTGATTTTGTCATTGTACGCAGTTTCACTTAGATTTTTAAAGTATTACAAATAAAAAACAAATGTAATTTATAAAATGCTATAAATAAAAAAACATCCTGATTTCTCGGGATGTTTTTAATATAATTAACTTTTAAAGTTATTCTTTCACAATTTTTGTATTGTATTGAAGATTCCCTTGTGCTATCTTTAAAATGTAAAATCCATTTGGAATTTCCGATATATTCAAAGATTCATTTATTATTCCTACGGTACCATTTACTCCATATTTCTGAATTACTCTTCCTTGCACATCAATTAAGGAATAAGTAACTGCATCACTCGATAAGGAAGAAAAAGAAACAGTTACAAAATTTGTAGCTGGATTAGGATATACTTTAAAATCAGTAAAAACAGATTGATTGTTTGAAAGTGTGCCATCTACAACAAAATTATCAATTATAGCACCATCATATTCTGTTGATTCATCTGATTGGAAAACAAATCTAAAAATAATATTAGATTGAGGTGTTGCTGAATTGGAACCAAATCCAGATAAGTTATAACTATATTGTCGTTTTGTGTCATTTGTAAAACCACTTACATTTGTAATTCCTGCTTCTCCAGTCCATTCACCACCTACACAAATAGCACAACTTGAATTACTTGTATACCAATTTGGGTCGTTAGCAGTACCTAATAAACTCCATGTATTCCCTCCATTAGTAGAATATTGCATGTACAAAATATCATTATTAGATTCAATATCATAAGCCATATCAAATTTTAAAACTGGAGTTGCTATTTGAGACAAATCATAACATTTTGATACTAAATATGCCTTAATCAAAGGCGAATAAATAGTATTTAAATTTGTAGAATAAACATTAGAATTTCCTGCAAGACTGTTAGAAAGAGTCCCTTTTTGGGAAGTTCCACGTTGCCAAAGTGAATTTATTCCATTTTCATTATATGCAATTAAATTATCTGAAACCGATTCAAAAGAATTGATTTGACTTGTATTTGTCGGGGTATTTACAAAAATCAAAGTTGATTTTGTGTTATTTGACGCATTT
>CAIRNC010000365.1 GCA_903879875.1 uncultured Bacteroidota bacterium | reverse complement strand
GGCTCTATTTTAGTTTTTGACTAAAAACAGCTTAAAAATTTAATAAATATTTGTTTCGATTAAAATTTATTGAAACGGCAGCATAACAACTAGCTTCAATTAATTTTTCAAATAATAGATAAAAATAAACGACAAACAACAATTGGTCGTCATTTTATGGTCTAAATCGGCGATTAAACACTTTAACAGTATTTTTTTGCAAATAAATTTCATTCGTATTGATATTCTGTGTATTTTTAACCCATAATATCGAATCGAATAGCGGGTACTATTGGAATTTTCGACTAATAATTCAGGCTCAGGCACGTGGTACAAAACGTTCTTCTGAGCTTTTTTTATGCTTTTTATCGAGAAAAGTGTCTTGTTTTCAGGTGATTTTTGTTTGAAAATTGTGTAGAATATAGATGTAAAATAGGCTATATGTACCTTAAAAGCATTTCCTTTTTCCTAAAATTTACTTCCAAGATTACGCGTCTGTTCGAGTTTTTTATCGTTAAATGCCGTTCCCTTTTAGTAATAAAAAGTATCGAGAACTTTCGATATTAGGCTACTTCTCGATACAATTTTGAACATTAAAGCTGTTGCATTACTATCAAAATCACTCGAAGAGACGTCAAGAACTTTGCTGTATTTAACACTTCTCAGTACAATTTTGAACAGTAAAGCTGCTGCATTACGATTCAAGATCACTCGAAAGGTCGCCAAGAACTTAATTTTATTATCCAGTAATAGGATTCAAATACGGTTGTTGTTTTATTCTATTTTGTCTTTATTAGTATGCGTCGGTTCGAGTTTTTTATTCTTAAATGCGTTAGCTTTTAGCAATAAAAAGTATCGAGAACTTTCGATAGCGGGCTACTTCT
Organism: uncultured Bacteroidota bacterium; assembly: GCA_903879875.1. Lineage (GTDB taxonomy): Bacteria > Bacteroidota > Bacteroidia > Flavobacteriales > Flavobacteriaceae > Flavobacterium. Next base: position 3,552 of record CAIRNC010000365.1, on the reverse strand, counting down.
CGATACAATTTTGAATGGTAAAGCTGTCGCATTACGATTCAAAATCACTCAAAGGGACGTAAAAATATAGTGTTTTTCATTTCAATTTTCATAAGTTGTAGTTGCTTACGTAATTCAAATCCAGTACTGAATTTGTAAAATTTAGTCCAATTTCAACAACATATACTTAAAATTCTGTTACTATTTTGAAAAATAATCTGTGCGAATCTGTGGAATCTGTGGCGATGAAGTATCCACACAAACCTACAAATACCCAAGTTTTTCATTCCAAATATTATGTAAAATCTGTGTCAATCTGTGGAATCTGTGTTTATTTTCAATGCGCTTTCAAATACAATCACACATAATTCTGTTACTATTTTAAATAACGATCGGTACTAATCTGTGAAATCGGTGTTTAATATTGATTTTCGATTTTCTTGCGCAACGGTCTAAAAATGTTGCGCAACAATCCCTTCCATCTTAAGCAACTTTTGTTCTATTGTTGCTGAACAATAGGGTCAGAGTTGCGCAACTTTTGAGGTAATATTAGTAGAGTAGGGGCAAAAAAAAACTCCTGTTGCGGGTACAACAGGAGAATTTCCACCTAATAAATTAGGTTCAGGCACGTGGTACTAAGCCGATAAAGCCTCTTTTTTGTAAGACAATGTGCTTAACATTTTCTTAAGTTCCTCGCCAGGTCTAAAGTTCAATCGCGCTTTCGTTACTGTTGAACCATCTACCAGCTCGGCAGTGTCTTGTCCAACGGCACTTACGCCCAATTGAAAGGAGCCCAGTTCGCCCAAATTAATTACTCGGCCCTCTTGGAGCTCCATAATAATGTTGTCCTCCAACGCGGCAAGCACTGCAAGGCAGTCTGCTCGGTTAACGGTACATTGCATAGCAATCATTTTTGCTAAGCGTTTCAAGTCAGTACGTCCATCGGCTACTGCGATGGCATAGTACTTTTGAGGTAAAGTCACATTTTGTGGATTTACTCTCTTTACAGCTTTGATTTTTACAGCCATAATTTAAAAGGTTTTAAGGTTCCGTTGGGGATCACACTTTCTGTGTGAACTACCAACTGTTGCAAATATAAATATAAGTATTTAATAATAAAAATAACAGCTATTTGTTAATCAGACTTTGTTATTAACAAAATGCAGTACAATATACGGTATTTTAACAGTTTAATCTAACTTTATATTTATTATAGTTGCGCAACTCCAAAAGTTAATACACGCTAATTCAATGGTTTGGAAAATTGTAAATGCTGCGAATTTATATTGCTTTATTTGTTTAAAACAAACTTATTTTTAAAAAATAATTGCTATAAAAAACTTCAATTGTTTATATTTGGGTGTAAGGGTGCAGTTGTCAGTTATCGGTTCTCAGTCTTATTTCAACCACTCCAACCTCCAACCTAAAGCCTAAAACCTACAACCTACAACCCACAACCTACAACCTCCATCCGCCTTTTATAATAGCTCTAGTAATGCGATGTTTCCTTCATCAGCAGGACAAGAGAGCGTCATCGGCTCATTTTGTCTTGTAAGGCTGTGCTTCAGTGCAGCCGAATCAGGCGAAGTGCAGATTACAGTTTACAGTTTACGGTTTGCAGTTTACAGTTTGCAGTGTTCAGTATATGGTGTATAGTTTTCAATTATCGGACCTCATTCTTATTTCCACACTCCAACCTCCAACCTAAAACCTACAAACTCCATCCTCTCTATAATACCTCTCGTAATGTGATGCTTCTTTCGTTAGCAGGACAAGAGAGAGCCATCGGCTCATTTTGTCTTGTAAGGCTGTACTTCAGTGCAGCCGAATCAGGCGGTGTATACCGGCATGTGTTCCGTGTACACTTAAAAGGGGTCGGCTTGCTCAGTCGCTTTACGGCTTTATTTTGTCTTACACCATAGGCTAATATATACATAAGATTGGGTTCTGATTTCAAATGAAACCATCGTTTATAAGGTTTTAGATGCAACTACACAATACATTTGCTCCTTTTTTTAGCTAATGATTCGTGCTGTAAAAACGACCTTTCGTGTCAGCTATTTCTCAGTCTTTTTTCGCTTTATTTAACTGTTATGGGATAAAGAGGTGTAGAAGTGCTATAAATTAACATATTTATTACTTTTAATGTTTTTTTTATTTTTTTATTCAATTGTTATGAAATAGTTAAGATTTTTTATATCTTGCGACCCTATATAAATCGAATACTATGTATAAAAATTACATCTCGTTGGGCAATAGTGGTAGTACTTCACTCAACAATTCATTAAAATCAGGGGTTTCAACAAGGTTTGCTTGTCTTGCTGCTTGGCAGAAAAAGGCGTTCTTATTGTTGTTTTTTACGATGTTTAGCTTCTTAGGAGCTAATGCGCAGGTATCTGTTTCGGGAACCACTGCGGGTACAACACCTGTGAATTATACTACATTAAACGCTGCATTTACGGCGATTAATGCTGGTACGCATAAAGGTGCTATTACCGTTTTGATAACTGCTAACACCACCGAGCCTGCAACAGCGGTTCCGTTGTTGAAAAGCTCAGGAACTTCATCCTATACCGCTATTTCGATTAAGCCAAGTGGTGGTAATTATACCATTAACTCGGCTGCAACTCCTACAGCTAGTAAGGGTGTTATTATCTTTTCAGGTGCGGATAACGTAACTATTGATGGAGATGATACCGGTACTGCTGGAACTCAAAACTTAAGTATAGTAGTTGCTACAAATACTACTACAGGTACGGCTGCTATTCAGTTGGCTTCTAATAGTACTACTGGTACTGATGGAGCTGATAATAATACAATTAAAAACTGTATCATTACTGGAGGTAGAAGTTCTGCTACTTCTACTACTGTTAGTTACGGGATTGTAATGAGTAATATTTCTGGGATTACTACTGGTGCTTACAGCAGTATTAATACTACAATTCAAAACAACATTATCACGCGTGCTTATCATGGGGTTTATGCAGCAGGAACTTCTGCAACCTACCCAAATACAGGTACTCAGATTTTAAACAATACTATTGGTAGTGCAACATCTGCAAATAATATAGGTAATAGAGGTATTTATTTAACCTACTCTGCCGTTTCTTCTGGTGGGGCTACCATTTCTGGTAATGATATTCGTGTTGGAGATTATGGTGCAACTGGATATACTACAACTATTGCAGGTATTGAAATTGGTACTGTCAATTATGGCTTTACAATAAATGGTAATAATATTCACGATATCAATCAGCCAAATACTGGAGGATATGGTGCTTATGGTATATATGTTACAGCTAATACAAACAATACAACATCAACCATTTCTAATAATTTTATTAGAGATGTTAAAATGTATGTTTACCAAAGTTCAGCGACAAGTACTTTTATACCGGCTGGTGTAATGTTTACATCGGGGGTAACCAATGTGAATTTTGTTTACAATACTATTGTAATGAACGCGCAACTCTTTTCAAGTAGTGTTTATTCTTCTTTTTGTGTTGATGCCAGTGTGAGTGGTGTTACTTTTGCTAAATTTCAAAACAATATCTTAGTTAATAATGTTACAAG
>CAIRNC010000364.1 GCA_903879875.1 uncultured Bacteroidota bacterium | reverse complement strand
GTTTGTACCACTCCAGAGCAAAATTATACCACTCCAATTTTCGTTTGTACCACTCCAGAGCAAAATTGTACCACTCCAATTTTCGTTTGTACCACTCCAGAGCAAAATTATACCACTCCAATTTTCGTTTGTACCACTCCAAAGCAAAATAATTCGGTTAAAAAAGGGAGTAGATTGCAGTAATACGAAACATAGTTTATAAAATTAACGTAATTTTTAGATATATTTAACTAAATGTGCCACAATATTAAAACATATCGTAACGTTTTAAGGGTATTAATTCAAATAATTGTTTCACTTTTAAAACTAAAAATTATGTCTAGAACATTTTTTCCAGTCTCCGACGCAATGTTATTGCTTTGGGCTATGAATTACAAAGAGAAAATCGGAATTTATGCCACCGTATTTGGCATGACACCCGAAGATTTGGCAAGAGAAATTGAATATTGCGATGCCATTATTGCGTCCGTGAACATGGTCGGCAGTAAAAAAACGCTGTATCAATCAGCTGTTCAAGCACGAACAAAAACCGTGGCTACCGAGGGCGGTGCTTTGCGTGCGAACATCGGTCACCACAAAACGGCTCCGAACTATACCGAGGTTATTGGGCTCGATTTAGGGATTGTGACTCACAATGCGGCTTTGGATTTTGCCAATTACAAGGCTAAGATTTCGGCTGAGTTGTATGGCGGTATGGTGCGCATTAAATTCAGAAAAATGTATGCCGATGGCATCAACTTGTACCGCCGTAAAAAAGGGGGAGTAGAGTGGGGGTTTGTAGCACGGATTACCAAAAGTCCTTTTGATTACAGTTTTGTACTCGAAGTTGTGGGGCAACCCGAACATTGGGAATACCGCGCTTTCGGAGTGGTTGACGACACCGAAGTGGGTTTTCCAAGTGACATTGTTGAGGTGATTTACGGCATTTAAGCGCCATTACGCTTTGCGGACAGATGATTCGAATTTTTAATGCAGCATTAGCGAGTGAAACTAGCGTTTGATTCGCTAATTTTTTTTTGGAGTGGTTCGGGAGTTTATAGTAGGACTATCCTTTAACTTGTACCAATGCTTTTTTTTCGCCACAGATTACACCCATTCTCACGGATTTTTATAATTAAAACAGAGGAAAAATTCTTTTAAAACGGTTCTCGATACATTTTTATTAATGGCGCACTGATGAAACAGATGCAGCGGATTTTCACTGATTATGGAATGAAAAATCAGTAGCATCTGTTTAAATCCGTGTCATCTGTGTGCCAATTTTTTGTATATTTAAAGAAAGTAAATTTGCTTGAACCGCTATTGTTTTATGGTAGCACTCAAAAGGACTTTCACTTAGCGGACTTACTTAATAATGGCACACTGATGAAACAGATTCAGCGGATTTTCGCTGATAATGGTATAAAAAATCAGTAGTATCCGTTCAAAACCGTGTCATCTGTGTGCCAATTTTATGTATTTATAAAGAAAGTAAATTTACATGTACCACTATTGTTTTGTGGAGCTTTGTGCTTGCTTTGTGTATTTTGTGGAATAACTTTAACTAAGCTATAGCAAATTCTCTTTTTTCTAGAATAGAACCACAATCACTCTATATTTCAAAACTAACAACCAACAACCAACAACCAAAAACCAACAACCGAAAACTGTCAACCGAAAACTGTCAACCGACAACTGTCAACTGTCAACTGTAAACTGACAACTGTAAACTATAAACCGCCAACCAAAAACTAATGATACGTATGAAACAACGCAGTAGCTTCTTTATAGGATTTTTCAAAAACGGAGCTGTCGGTATTGGTGCTTTCGTTTTTAGAGGCAAAATAAGAGAGTAAATGTTCGGTAGGCATGTTGCCCGTCAAATCATCAGTAGCCATTGGGCAACCGCCAAAACCTTGGATGGCACCATCAAAACGACGGCAACCCGATTGGTAAGCGGCATTTATTTTCTCGAACCATTTGTCGGGTGTAGTGTGCAAGTGGGCACCAAATTCAACCGTAGGATATTGTGGAATCAAATGGGAAAACAAATACCGAATGACATCAGGCGTAGAGCTACCAACGGTGTCGGAAAGCGAAAGAATTTTCACGCCCATAGTAGCTAACTTTTCGGTCCATTCGCCAACGATTTCTACATTCCAGGGGTCGCCATACGGATTTCCAAATCCCATAGAAAGGTAGGCAACTACTTCTTTATGGTTTTTGTCGGCAATTTCAAGAATTTCTTGCAGGGTCAGAATCGATTCTGCAATGGTTTTATGGGTATTTCGCATTTGAAAATTCTCTGAAATCGAAAACGGAAACCCTAAATAGTGTATCGGAGCGTGTTGCGCAGCGGCTATAGCGCCTTGTGTATTGGCAATAATAGCTAATAATTTACTTTGGGTTTGCGACAAATCCAGTTGGGCTAAAACTTCGGTAGTATCCTGCATTTGTGGGATTGCCTTTGGAGAAACAAAACTCCCAAAATCGATACTATCAAACCCCACCTGCAATAAAGATTGAATGTAAGCCACTTTCCTTTCGGTAGGAATGAAGGGTTTAATGCCTTGCATGGCATCGCGTGGACATTCAATTATTTTTATTGGTGGCATGAATCGGTAACTTTTATTTTCAAGGAGCTAATGTAATACGTTTTTTTTGAAAGTCATAAAAAGAACAAAGAAACTCGTCCTTTTTATAAGAAATAGAAAAACAGACAGCAGTTTTAGTTTCAAACCTTAGAACCGATTTAAATGAAATTATAGTACAAATCAATTTCCGCCACTCTTGCTCCATTTTATAATCGAAATGCAGTCATTAAGACACGATTTTTTATCTTAAAAATTAAAAATGTTAAATGATTATGGTATTTGAATTTAACTCATGAGGATTATTTTTTCAATTAAAAATATGTTGTTAAATTTAAATTATTGATTTATAGTAAATTAAATTCTAGTTAAGATAATGTTAAGAATCTATTTTTTAAGTCTATGCATAAAAATGTTATTTTTGTTATTATTGATAGCCCCAAAGATAGCATGCAAAACAATTACTATAAACTATTAGATACGTTGCCATTAGCTTCTATTGTTATTGACAAGGATTATAAAATAATGCATGTTAATTCTCTAGGAATTAAATCGTTAGATGCTTCTTTGTCAGAATTAAAGAAGTTATCGATTTCGGTTTTTTATCCTGAAATTAATTGTTGTGTTTCAAATGAAGGAAACAATTATGAAACTATTTTTATTGATAAAAAAGGAATTAAAACAAATGTTGTTTTAAAATTTGTTAAAATTAATGAAGATGATTTGTTTGGTATAGTTTACATCATTGAAGACTATCATGTCATTGAAAAACAAAAATTTAATGAAATTATATTAAACAATATTCCAGCAGATATTGCTGTTTTTGATAAAAAACATAACTATTTATTTGTTAATGCAAATGGAATAAGTAATGAAGAAACCAGAAACTGGATGTTAGGTAAAACTGATTTTGATTATTGTGATTTAAAAGGTTTAGATCGGTCGTTAGCCCAGGGTAGGAGAGACCTTTTTAACCAAGCACTTCAATCGCAACAGCAAGTAGAATGGGTAGATGAATTTCATAGAGCCGACCGAGATGTTTATGTTATGCGTCGGTTTTTTCCAGTAATTGTTGATGGGGAATTTTATTATATGATTGGTTATGGTGTCGATGTTACAGAAATAAAGAAAACGCAAAACGCGATTCTATATAATGAAAACAGGACAAAACAGATATTAACGTCAGCGCATGATGCTTTTATTAAATTTGATTCCGACGGTAAAATCACTTTTTGGAATCCAAAAGCGGAACTTTATTTTGGTTGGAAATCAGAGGAGGTTATAGGAGCAATTTTATATGATGTTATTTTTCCTAGAACCATCTCCAATGAATATGTTCAACATATAAACGATTATTTAAATGGAACGGAAGAATTTGGATTAAATGAAATTATGGAAAGTATCGGTTTTCATCGAATCAATCGAAAGTTTCCTATAGAAATGAGTACGTTACCATTAATAGATGAAAATGGAATTGTGACATTTTGTGTTTTTATCAGAGATATATCCTCTAGAAAGCAGAAAGAATTGGTAGTGGAGCAGCAAAATAAAATGCTACATAACCAAAATTCAGAATTGGAACAGTTCACTTATATTACATCACACGATTTGCAAGAACCCGTGTTGAGTTTAATAAGTTTTAGTGAATTATTGTTTGAAGAATATGCAGATGTTTTAGACGATGAAGGGAAATTATACCTTCAATTTATTAATAATTCAGCTACCCGAATGCGGGCTTTGGTTACAGGACTCATGGAATACGCGAGGATTGGAAAAAGAGAAGCATTTACAGCAATTGATTGTAATGAAATTATCAAATATATATTGATTGATTTATCGTTAAGGATTAATAATTCTAAAGCACAAATTGAAGTTGAAAATTTGCCGAATATTAGAGGTCAAACTACCTATATTCGACTGTTATTTCAAAATCTGATAAGTAATGCCATGAAATTTGTTAAACCGGACGTTCAGCCGATAATTAAAATTAGTTGTTCAGAAACACTATATGATTGGAAATTTTCAGTTGAAGATAACGGAATCGGAATCGAACAAAAAAATATTGATCAGGTATTTATAATATTCAAACGATTAAACAATGACAGTTTATATAAGGGTTACGGAATAGGTTTAGCACATTGCAAGAAAATAGTAGATTTACATAACGGAGAGATTTATGTTAAATCCCAATTAGATAAAGGAAGTACCTTTAGTTTTACAATTTCAAAAAATTTAAAATAATGTTAGTTACAATTTTATTAATCGATGATGATTTTACTACAAATTATCTACACAAAAAGATTATTATAAAAGCCGAAATTGATTCGCCTATTGAGGTTGCAAATAACGGCAAAGAAGGAATTGACAAGTTATTAGCATATAATGATACAATTACAGATGAAGATGCTACGGTATTGATTTTTCTGGATTTGAATATGCCAATTGTTGATGGCTGGCAATTTTTAGATATTTACGAAGAAATAAAACCAAAACTTCATTATAAATCCAATTTATTTATAATAAGTTCTTCTATCAATCCGGACGACTATGATAGAGCAAAAAGCAACAACTTAGTTGATGATTATATCCCAAAACTGCTAACGGTTGATAGATTAAAAAGTTTAAAAGAAAATTTTATTAAAATTGAATAACCTTAATATTTGAAATAAAGCATTTTAAAAAGGGTATTGAAACAAATTTCAATACCCTTTTTTTTATTAAAATATCTTGGAGTAAACGGATTCGTTTTAGATTATTCTTCTGAAAAGTCAAATAAATCGTCTTCATCCACTTCTTCGTCAGTCGATTTATCCATTTCGAAGAAACTAAATATAGAACCTCCATAACTTTTCTTGAAAGAGAAATGAATCAAGTGGTCGAGTTTGGTGTATTTGGAATGTTCGATAATCATCATGCCGTCTTCTTGTAGCATGTTTTTGTCAAAAATGGTCAGCACTATTTTCTCAAAAGTAGTTTGGTCTAGCGCGTAAGGTGGATCGGCAAAAATGATAGAGTAGGTACTGTTATTTCTTTCTAAAAATTTAAAAACATCACTTTTTAGCGCAGCAATATTAAAATCATATTCACTGGCTACTTGTTTGATGAATTTGACACAACCAAAATCGGCATCAACACTGGTAATATTGTCACTTCCACGAGAGGCAAATTCAAAACTGATGTTGCCCGTTCCAGCAAATAAATCCAATACTTTTAAGCCTTCAAAACTAAAATGATTGTTGAGCACATTGAATAAAGCTTCTTTACTCATGTCAGTTGTTGGGCGTACGGGTAGGTTTTTTGGTGGAAAAATACGTCTTCCCTTAAATTTTCCTGAAATGATTCTCACGATTGAAAAAGTATAAAATGCTTTAGGTTTTGCACTGTTGAAAAACTATTTTGGTTTTGTAAATTAGAAATGTCTAATAGTGAAACGTTTCTAACATATTGAAATGCCATTTCATAAAGCGCACTATCCTCGGATATTTCGCCCATTAATTGCAAATGAAAATTTTCTGGATTCAGATTTAATTGTTCAGCGGTAAACAATATATAATAGATGAAATCTTCTTTGGTTTGGTATTCAAAGGAGTTAAAAAAAAGTAATTGCTGATTTTGTACAACAATAATTTCAAACTTAGTAGTATTAAGATGGACAAACACTTTTTTTTCATCTTTGTTTTTAGATAAATCCAAAAGTTTTTCAACTAAAATACTTGCAGTATGACGATAATCAAAATGGCCAAATTGGTCAATCAAATAATTGTTTATATTGATGTAGGGAATATAAACATTATTCATTTCATAGTTTAATAAGGCATCATGAGTGAAGAAATCCGTTTCAAATACTTTGGTATTATACTGTAAATAACTGCCTAAATAGTCCTGATCAAACAAGGCTTTCGGGACAAAAGTATTTAAATTGTTGTCATGAATAATCACCACATCATCATAAATGGCATTCAATTCTTGGTCATCCAAAAAAGCTTTAGCATAATAATCTTCTACACTATTTGTTTTGGCAAAAGTAGAAAAATCGACCGTTTTTACTGTTGTAATTTTGTGATGCAAAGTATCGAAAACACAATAAGAAAAACCATTCAAAGTAACTTGAAGTGCTAGTTTTTTATATTTTTTTTCGGTGATGTTGGCGTTAATGGACATACAATTTTACAGATGTTGGCAAACTTACAATTTTTTTAAATTACATCAATTTATAGGAGCATAAACTTAAAGAAATTAATTCAATTTGGAGTCTTTTTTCATTAGGACATTCGCTTTTAAAAAAGAATCCAGATTCAAAAAAAATAGAACGCCACAGATTCACAGATTTTAAAAATAAAAATAGGTTTTTATGCTATGCTTTTAAGATTTTTTAAAAACAGGTAATGTACATAAAATAATGTTGAGTTAATTACCGATGCAATCCCTATAATTACTATCATTTTACATTTTTCAATTCTTATTACTTTGCTATCCATTTCATATATTAATTTCCCTTTTGAATCTGTGAATCTGTGGCATACTTTTTAAAAGCGAATGCCCTGCATTTTCATCATTTAATTGAAATTATTTCCTTCTTTTTATTGAATTTGTAGCTAAAAGGCGTTGAAGAAATTCAATATAGTGTTCAATTTTAAAATCTTTAAAATCATAATTAAATTTTTCTTACTTTTGACCCTTAAAAAACACAAACAATGGCTACAATAACTTTGGGTGGAAATCCAATACATACCTCAGGTGAATTACCTAAAAATGGCACAAAAGCAAACGATTTTCAATTAGTAAAAACAGATTTATCAACAGCTTCATTAGCGGACTTTGTAGGGAGCCGATTGGTTTTGAATATTTTTCCAAGTATTGATACAGGAACTTGTGCTGCTTCTGTTAGAAAATTTAACGAAAAAGCCAGTGCCTTAAACAATACAAAAGTATTGTGCATCTCTAGAGACTTACCATTTGCCCAAAAACGTTTTTGTGGTGCTGAAGGTTTAGAAAATGTAATCAATTTGTCGGATTTTAACTCGGGTAGTTTTGGTAAAAATTATGGTTTAGAAATTACTGATGGACCACTTGCAGGATTACATTCTAGAGTCGTGATAGTAGTTGACGAAAATGGAGCTATTATACATACAGAACAAGTAGCAGAAATTGCTGACGAACCTAATTATGACGCCGCTTTGGCCGTGCTTTAAACTATTTTATGGAATTCGAAAAAGACAATCGCTTTTTTACAGGACGATTAAAAAGCATGGGATTTGCTTTGAAAGGAGCAGTAAAATTAATCACTACTGAACATAGTGTAATGGTACAAAGTTCTTTGGCCGTTTTATTGATTATTGCGGGATTTTATTTTAAAATTTCTAGAGAAGAATGGATGCTACAAATTTTGGCTACTGGATTGGTATTGAGCATAGAAGGCTTAAACACCGCAGTAGAAAAAATAGCTGATTTTATTCATCCTGAATTTCACAATCGTATAGGATTTATCAAAGATATTGCGGCAGGAGCTGTATTTTTTGCAGCATTATCCGCCATAGCGATAGGTTGCTTAATTTATATTCCAAAACTGCTTGTATTGTAAAAATAGAAAAGCAATAATTATTTTATTATTTTTACAAAATCATAAAAAATAGAATGGCAAAAACGGTAAAAAAAGAATCAGATAAGACCGCTGGACAAGAAAAAAGCACAGGCATAAGTAAACAACATAAATTCCTCTTTG
>CAIRNC010000363.1 GCA_903879875.1 uncultured Bacteroidota bacterium | reverse complement strand
CCTAAATATTTTGTTATGGAAAATGTCAAAGGAATTTTGACAAAAGAACAAGGCAAAATAAAAGATATGATTTTGCAAGAAATTAGGTCGATTGTTGATTTAAAAGAATTTAATCAACTTATATATTTCGTTGCACAACTTAAGAAATTAGAAACAGAACAATCTTTTATTTTAGAATGTTACAATTTACGTTTACAGTTTGAAAAAGCGACTGACAAAGAATTAGATAATTTAAAGAATATATATATTCATAATTTAGAGCATAAATTTAGACTTTTAACTCCTAAAATTGTTGATTACAAAACAAGTAAAACAGACAAAAACATCAGTACGATACGACACGGATTTAATCTTTTAAAACGTGTTAAAGAGCTTGAATATATTAGAAAAAAGGTAATTAATGAAAAAGCATTTTCTAATTTAGACAATGATTATTTTGCGGATTATTTTGATGCGTTTTTAACTTCAATTGAACCAGAAACAATCATTGATAAAATACATACTTCTTTTAATAATTTAAAGCCAAATAAAATTTATACAGATGAAGTAAATCAAATAATAACTGCTCTTGAAATTTTTGATTATTCTTATGACGAATGTGTTAAAGGATTGAATACTTTTGTTGTTAAAGCTAATAGAGAAGCTGAGTTTGAAACTATTTTGTCCAAAATAAGGTTATATAATATTGAGCAACCTTTTGTAGCATTAGCGTCAGATTATGGTGTTCCTCAAAATCGAGAAAGAGTTTTATTTATCGGTTGTAGAAAAGATCAAAAACTTATAAACGATATACCAGCAACGGTACAGCACAACGAAAAGGTTAATGTGTTTGAGGCTATTTATGATTTAGATTTTGTTGGGAATGATGATGAAAGATTTGATTATGAAAAAATTAATTTAAAAACGCAATACAATGGCTCAACTGAAAAGATGAAAGCATTAATTCAGAAAAGAAACATTGATGGAAAACCTAATGAAAATGATGGTTTAAGCTATTCAGAATGGTCAAAAAAAGGGCGTTTAAATGGACGATTTGTAAATGCAAAGAATCCATTTTATGTTAGAAACTTTGAAGAACTACAAAATACACTATCTCACTTAGTAGCACCTTTACAAAATCATAAAACAAGCAAACAAAATGATGATGTTATAAAAAGGCTTGATGTTATTTTAAAATCAGGAAATTATGAATCTGCAAAGTTAAATCTTAAAGAAATTGGTTTAGAATCAGATAAAAGAAGCTATACGGTTTTAAAACCTGAAGGACAAAGTTCTACAATTATGACTATTGCAGACGACTATATTCATTATTCAAATCCTAGAGCTTTGACAGTTAGGGAAATGGCGAGGCTACAATCATTTGATGATTCTTTTGTTTTCCAAGGGAAACGTTCTACAGGAGGAAATAAACGTAAATTTGAAGTTCCACAATACACATTAGTTGGCAATGCAGTTCCGCCACTGATGGCTAGAGCGGTAGCTTTAGAAATATTGAAGAACATCAAATAAATGATTTATGAGACAATTAACAGCTATTGAAATTGAAAGAATAAAGATTTTAACAGAAAATTCAGTTGAACTATGTTTAATTGAACCAACTGAAACAGGATTAGTAAAATCTATTATGGATGCAACTGGTTCAGTTAGAAATTATTTAAAATCTAAAAAAATTCACGATTTTGGATTGCAACATCAAGGTCAAGAAAGTAAAGTTCAAATTACTGCTAAATTAATTTATACCGATAAAAGTATAAATTCTATTGCTTCTTTATATCGTCCAAATACAAAAAATGGTGACCCAAGAATTTGGTTTAAAGGTTTAGGAAATTATTCTAAAGCGAATGATATTCTTGGAATAATTGAGTTTGATGGAATATTATATGTTTTAAATATTACGCAAATCGATTTAGATAAATTGTTAAACTCAAAAATTCATAATCCATTAAAAGAGTTGATCGAAGAAATTAATCATATTTCAAATGAAGTTGCTGATGAATTATTAATATTGTTAAACAAAATTGCTTCACAAGGACCTGTTCCCGCAATGCTTAAAGCGGATACTGCAATTGGAAGAACGCTTGAAACCCTTTTAGGGATTGATATTAATTCTTCAAAAAAGCCAGATTATAAAGGAATTGAATTAAAATCTTATCGGGATAAAAAAGGTAATAGAAAGAATTTATTTGCACAAGTCCCAGATTGGAGTTTAAGTAAATTTAAAAATTCAGCGGAAATATTAAATAATTTTGGTTACAAAAGGGGAGAAGATTTTAAACTTTATTGCACAGTTTCTGCATTAGTTAGAAATTCTCAAGGATTGACTTTAAAACTGGATTCTAAAATAAATCAACTTTTAGAGAACTCTGATAAAGCTAACATAGGAGATTTTATTGCTTGGAACTTAGAAACGCTTCATAATCGTTTATTAGAAAAACATAATGAAACTTTTTGGATTGCTGCGGATTCGATTATAATTGACAATAAGGAGCATTTTCAATTTAAAAAAGTTGAACACACAAGAAAGCCTATTGTTACTCAATTTGATATTTTATTAGAACAAGGAATTATTACTTTAGACCATTTGATTAAAAGAACACCAGCAGGTGGTGCATTAGAAAAAGGACCAATATTTAAAATAAAACCAAACGCTTTGGATCTACTATTCCCTCCAAGTTTATCTTATTCTTTAATAACAAAATAAAGTCAAGTCTATTTAGTGTGACGTGAATAAGGGTTGCTTGTAAGTCTAAATCACTTCGCCAGACAGAAAATTCATTATAAGTTTAGTTAGTTTGCTTGTTACTAATTTAAACGGTTACTTCCTTTATGATTTGAATAAATAAATCCTCAAAATCGTATCACTTACCTCTAAATATCAACCATTTAAAAAAATTTCCAGCTTTTTTTCAATCGAAATAAAAAAATTATTATTTTAGCAAGACCAATTTTAAAACATAAAAGATATGTCAAATTTAACCAACAACCGAATTAACATTACCGCCACTCCAGCACAGGTTACGGCAGTAAAAACGGCTTTTCAAACCATTGCTACCAATCTGCCTTTTCTTATTGGGCTTACCAAAGAGGAGCGCAGCTCGCTGCCCGCTATCGATGTAAACAACAAAGCCTTTACCGAAGATGCCATAAATATTGGCGTCAACAATGCTTCGCTTTTTCCAGCGTATTTGTCGGTGGCGAACATGCAAAATGATTTAACTCTTTTTTCTCAAATGGATGAAATTCTATTTATAGCCAAGCAATTGGTTGAAAAAATTGAAGATACACAGCTGCTTTCGGGTAGCGAGGCTTACACTAACGGGTTGATGTTGTATAAACTTATAGGCGCGTCTGCCGATGCAGGGGTTCCGGGTGCTGATACCTTGTATGACCAATTGAAAACTCGTTTTACCAATCAAGGGGGCAAAGGCACTCCGCCTGTTGATCCGGGAGTGTAATAGATTGTTGGATTTTTAGATTATTAGAATATTAGAATATTGGATTTAGGGGTTTTTTAAATAGTAGATGAATGAAACGCTTTCTTTAATTAGAAGGCGTTTTTTTGTGAGAATGATAAAAAACCTATCCATTTGTCATTCTGAGGCACGAAGAATCACATTAGTTGCTCTATTAAATTGCTCTCGTTATGTGATTCCTCCTTTGTCGGAATGACAAAATAGAGTAGTCCAACCAAGTAAGTTATGCAATCCAACCAAGGCTATTGGTTTGTCCAACCAAGCAACTTATGTAATTAAACCAATTCTATTAGTTAATCAAACCATGTAAGTTATGTAATTCAACCAATTAAATTGGTTATTCCAACCAAGTAAGTTATGTAATTAAACCAACTTTATTGGTTAATCAAACCAAATAAGTTATGCAATCCAACCAACTATATTAGTTAGTACAACCAAGTAAGTTATGCAATTGAACCAACTTTATTGGTTAGTCCAACCAAGTCTATTGGTTAGTAGAACCAAGTAATATTAATTTTTTATATATTTGATTCCAAATAAATTGCAACAAGATGTCAGAAAACACAAATAAATTTCAAGAAAAACGCAGCACCGATGCGCCCGCATTGGGCAATTATATCCATTGGCACATTCAACAAAATAAAATTGCTAAGAAAACGGTCTCGGAATTTCTAGGCGTTTTGCCCACGACGCTCAATCAATATTTCAAGCAATCGTCGTTTCAATTCACCATTTTGTGGCGCATCAGTCAAGCCGTGCAACACAATTTTTTGATGGAACTGGGCGAGCGACTCGACATTGCTTATGAAACCAAAGCCGAAAAAGCCTTGAAAACTGCCCTCGCCGAAAAACAAAAACAACTCGAAAACCTAGAAACACAATTGCAGGTTTTTAAAGAAATTCATAAGATTGGATAGGGGTTTTAGGTGGTAGGTTTTAGGTTGTAGGTTTGTTCTATGGAGTGATAATATTTTATATATTTGGGGGATGAATAAAGTCTGATTTTTGTCAGACAAAGTAACCCGATTTTGGGTGGATAAGTCTGATTTTGTTAGACTTATTAATGAGTTGGAAGAAATTATCAGAAAAAATCAGGTATTTAAAAACGAAAGAATATGAAAAAATTATTTTACTGTACAATATTAAGTTTTCTAATCTTTGCTTGTACAAAAGACAAAACAGAAGAAATTGATGTGTTACCTCAAATAACGGAAATCGGAGCAAATACTGCGGGAGTAGAAATAGATGGTCAAGTTTTGATTCCAGGTGATGGAATAAATACTGGCTATGGTGGTGCCAGTATGATAAAAGGTTTAGATGTCACACTTGGTCCGAATTTTATAACTTCAAATGGTAATGACAGTTTTACATTATTCCTAAAAAATTTAAAAAGACCAAATGGTTTTATATTACTTATAAATATCGGTATTTTAAATCAAACTGGAAATATCTTTACCAGCAACAGCCCTTCTTTACCTGAAATTTATGTAGGAAAAGTAATTAACGGAACAGTACAAAAACAATTTTATTCAAAAGAAAATAGTTGTGAAATAATAATAACTAAACTAGATTTTACATCAGGAATTATATCTGGAACTTTTAAAGGAAACGTATTTGATGAAAATAATAAAGTAATTGTTTTGAAAAATGGTCGTTTTGATGTCAAAATAAAATAACTTCTGCCAATAGCCGTTTCCCTCTAGTACTCGTTTGCAACGAGTACCTACTTTCATTTAAAATCGAAAATGGAGCGTTTGCAACGCGACAATTTTAAACCAATTCATAAAATGGAATAGGCTGTTGGCAGTAATTCTAAAAACTGTACACTAAAAATCGGAACAGGGAACACTAATGCGGCAATTTGTCTTTTATTACCCCATAGAGCAACGTTCCTATTAACGCTCCGAGCAATATCACGATTACGGGCAAAAATCCAGCTCCAATTAAAATAAAAATAGGCCCTGGACAAGCACCAACTAACGCCCAACCTAGTCCAAAAAACAAACCGCCTACCCAATACCGGAAAGAGCCTTTTTCTTTGTCTTCAATTTCGATAGGTCGTGATTTAAAATCTGAAATGGCAAATTTTTTAATTATTTGAATGCCTATAAAACCCGTGCAAATTGCTACGGCAATAATTCCATACATGTGAAAGGATTGAAATTGAAACATTTCGTAAATTCGATACCAAGAAACCGCTTCCGATTTTGTTAAAACAATACCGAACAAAAAACCTACTGCTATGTATTTTAAAAACTTCATAATTAAAATAGTATTGGGAAAATAAAATGAATCATAATTAAACCACCCACAAAAAATCCGACAACCGCTTTTAACGATTGTATTTGCAGGTTACTCATGCCTTGAATGGCGTGTCCAGAAGTGCATCCGCCAGCATATCGAGCTCCAAACCCAATTAGAATGCCACCAATAAGTAGCACTGCCAACATTTTTGGAGACTGGAAAGCTGCATTTCCAAAGAGGCTTTCGGGCGCTAAATTTCCGTTTGGTGCTTCGAAACCAAGCTCTTGTAATTGTGCAATTGTTTTTGGATTTAGGGCAACATTCGAAGCATCGTGCATATAATGAACCGCTACATAACCGCCGAGCATGGCACCTGCCACTACTGCCAAATTCCATCGGTGGGATTTCCATTTGAAATCAAAAAAGGAAATGTATTTTCCTGCACCTGCAATGCTACACATCGTTCTTAGATTAGAAGACATGCCAAAAGTTTTGCCAAAATAAATCAATAGCAGCATAATAATACCTATCATAAATCCCGAGAAATACCAAGTCCAAGTTTGGTTTATAAAATCCATAAAATTTGTTTAATTTTGACAAAAATACTACTATCAAAATTAATTTGTAGTAGTACTTTTATTTTTTTTAATTCAAAATATCATGTAATCGTTCCTAACTAGCATTAAATAAATTCAGCCACAGATTAAAAGATTCACACAGATTCTTTTTAACATTATAAAATCCTTGTAATTTTTTTAATCTGTGGCAAAAAAAATAGATTTATATAAATGGTCGACTAAATCAAATAAAAATGAAAAAATTTACATTAGAAATAAAATGGGCTGTAATTTTTACGGTTTCGAGTATAATTTGGGTTGCTTTTGAAAAAACTTTGGGTTTTCATAATGAAGACATTGAAAAACAAATGCTTTTTGGTTATCTTTTTGCCATTCCAGCTATACTTATTTATGCTTTAGCCCTTTCTGAAAAGAAAAGAACCTATTTTTTTGGCAAAATGAATTGGATGCAAGGCGTAGTTTCAGGGGTTTTTATGTCCTTATTTATTAGCATCTTAAGTCCATTGGCACAATACATTAGTTATGAAATAGTGTCGCCCGACTTTTTTAAAAACGCTATTGATTATGCTACACAATCCAAAGTGATGAGTGCTACTGTTGCATCTGATTATTTTAATTTGAAAAGTTATATCATTCAAGGTGCTTTGGGTGGCATTTCCTCAGGAGTTGTTACTTCGGCAATTGTGGCTTACTTTTTGCAATCAAAATCAGAAAAAAAATAATATGCAACCAAAACATTTTTTATTCGCTTTCTTGATGGGTTTTCTTTCGATTTCTTGCATTAGTATCAAAAACACCATTAAGAATATCGATGATAATGCACCCAATTTAGTGCTTTCAAAAAACAACACCTTTGTAATTGCTGCCTTTAGTAAAGATAAAAAATACGGTTATGATAAAGATTATCCCATCAATATTTTTTATTTGAACACCAAAAACGACACCATTAACCAACCCCGATTCTTGAATGCTTTGGCTGGACCAAATGGCGAAAAAATTACCTATAAAAAACTAGAAAGCTGTTGTCCATTTCCAACCAAGCGTTTTGAAACTGGCGCAGGACTTTTGGACGTCTATGAAATTTATTGGGAAGGTCAAGACAAACCAATTAAGTTATACCTCAACATTTATGAAAAAGGAATCTTGATGGTACCTGTTGGATTGACTTTGAAAAGGCAGTAGGCAGTAGGCAGTAGGCAGTAGGCAGTAGGCAGTAGGCAAAAGTAAAACCTAAAACCCATAACCTGCTACCTAATTTAAATCTGGCATAAAAACTACTCCGTCAGTTATCATAAATGTTAGTCGATAAAAATCAATATTTACCGCAACCCATGGGTCTAATAATCGATATTGATTGAAAGCATCGTTGCTTAACAGTAGGCAATGTTTTGTTTTTACATGCGAAATTAAATAGATATCTGCTGGTGTGCCAGCTGGTGCTACTTCATATTTTACTTCATTGCTTAACTCTGGTAAGAGATGCATGTCTACGATTTTGTGTCTTAGTGAAGCGTCGGCAATAATTAATATGTCTAAAAAACCTTTGCTTTTCAGGAATTTTACCATCAATAATAAATTGGCAATGGATGGTTTGATTGGTTTTGAGTTTTGGGTATTGTGGGCTACGTTGCTTCCATCAATAACAATACTACGGTTTTGAATTTGATATATTTCAAAAAATTCGCCATCACTATCGTATTTTCCAAATTTGGAAGCATCAACATCGCTTTGAAGAAAAGTGGTATAATCATCATGGTGCAACAACGTTCTTTTTAGCCATTCAAAAGAAATGTCATCATCGGATAGAAATTCTTTTATTTCGGTTTCTAACAATGATTTTAATTTGTTTACACTAACTCTCTTTCCTTGCTCTAGTTTGCTTAAAAGTAATAAAAGCAACGATTGGTCGTGGGATAAATTTGGATAAGAGATTTCAAGATTTACTTTTTGTATCAACTCATTGCGCGATTTCACTTTTTGTTCTTTGGCTTTTTCAAATTCTTCGTTATTTAAAAAACCTTTTTCGGTGGCTTCTCGATATGCTATTGCTTGTACGTATCCTTTTTCGGTGGCAATTCTGTATTCGTTTGCATCTTCATAGCCATGAGTCAAACCTGCCAAACATTCTTCAAAATTCATATAGCCATGGGCTTTTCCATAGTTGAAAAGTGCTAATGAATTTGAAAATTGTTCAATTTCAGGATGTGCCAATGCAGTAATTTTATAAGTTTCAAAACCTGCAATGTAGCCTTGCTCTCTTACCGATTCTATGATTGACTTGTCGGTTATACCGTGTTTTGTAATCATTTCATATTCCTCAAAAGTTTTGATTCCTTGGTCTAACGCTTCGTAATAGTCTTCTGATTTTTCAAATTTATTTTCAATTGCTTTTTTATAGTCTTCAATATTTAAAAAATATTTGGAAGCTATTTGCACTAGACCATGATTGGTTAAAAAAGCAAAACGTTCTGGGTCGGTCAATACTAAAATTTCTCTAGCATTGTGATTTTCTACGTATCTGTAAAAATCTACTATCGATGCTATTTCGATGACAGTTGACGCTTGCACTATATGTGCTTTGATGTGTGGTAATTGAGCTATTTTCATGGGTTAATCTACTTTAATGGTTTTTCTAACACTTACTACTTCTTCTGGCATGATGCTGTTTATATCACTATGTTTTTGGACTGGTTTTAGAAATATAACAGGCCAACGACCTTCATATTTTGGTGCTTCTTTTTGTTTGATGTCTAATAATTGGTTGTATAATTCTGATTCAAAATTATTCGCTTTTTTAAATAAATTCCAGATTTGATAAATGGGCATTTGGGCAAATACAAGTTCTGTTTCGTTTGATGTATTAAAATTTCTCGAAGTGTTTTTCAAAATTGGGTTTTCAAACATTTGTCGATCTGTTGCTTGTAAGAACGGCTTTACTGTTTCTCTAAAATAGGTTAAACCGTCAATACTATTTGGTTTTTCGTTACAAAGGCTTGCCCATTTATCTATTATTTGTTTAAATTCTGTTAATGGTTCTATCATTTGATTTTCGATTGTCTTTACTTCAATTGCCGTCAAGTTATTCAAACATGGAAAAATAAATCCTCTTTCGCCATAAATAACATCTGAATTTTCGGCAGCTACATTATCGCAATCTAAAAATTCTATTTCTACTAAATTATCTTCTATTTCT
>CAIRNC010000362.1 GCA_903879875.1 uncultured Bacteroidota bacterium | reverse complement strand
CGCATCCTGTTGGATTAGCGGTAAAAGTGTGTCCATGAAACAAGGCTTTATTCACATCATCATCATAAAACGCATCGAATAGATCTTGTGTAAATGTGGTAATTGCCATCGGAATTGTCCCTCCAGTCAATGCTTTTGACAAACACATCATGTCAGGTTGGTTTTGTAAAAAATCACAAGCAAATGTTTTACCCGTTTTTCCAAAACCAGTCATCACTTCATCGGCAATAGTAATGACTTGGTTTTCTTTACAAATAGCGATTAAATTATCTAATGCTTCGGCTTCATACATTACCATTCCTGCAGCACCTTGAACAAGAGGTTCAAAAATAAAACCTGCTACCTTGTGCGTATTTATAGCGTTTCGTAACGCTTGACAACTAATTTCTTCCTGTCCTTTAACAGGAACAGGAATTCGAACCACATCGATAAACATACCTTGAAAGGCATCTGTAAAAAAGGAAATGCCACTTGCCGCCATTGCCGCAAAAGTATCACCATGAAAAGCATTTTCGAATGCAATTATGGTAGTTCGTTTTTCATTTTTATTAAAAAAATATTGCAAGGCAACCTTAATTGCCACTTCAACCGAGGTGGAACCATTATCAGAGAAAAATAATTTCTTCTGATTATTAGGCAGTATTTCCATTAATTTTTCAGCCAAAAGCACTGCGGGTTCGTGTGTAAATCCACCAAACAAAACGTGTTCTAGAGTGGTAAGTTGCTTGTAGATGGCATCGGCAATAAATCGGTTGGAATGGCCGTAAGGATTGACCCACCAAGAAGCAATAGCGTCAATGTATTCTTTGTTGTTTTCATCCCAAAGCAAGGCGCCTTCACCACGAAGTATAGCAATAGTTGGCGCTGCGGTCTTATGTTGGGTGTAAGGATGCCAAAGCAGTTTTTGGTCTCTTTCAGTCAGTCCCGTTGGAGTCGTATTTTTTGATTTCATTTTATAATTTCAGTAAATTATCCCGGAATAAATCGGCATATTCCGCAATAACATTTTTGTCAAAATAGGGTTCTTCCTCAATTCTTCCGATACATAGGAGTTGCGTTTTATTCAAAATTATGGATTCCGATGGAAGATTTTCATTACCATTAAAAATAATTCCGGCTATATTTATTCCTCGATTTTTCAATGCTTCTATGGTTAGTAAAGTGTGATTTATACTGCCCAAATAATGGCGAGAAACTACAATCACTTTGTAATCCTGTTGAATTAAATCAATCACACAATCACTTTCATTCAGTGGAACAAAAATGCCTCCGGCACCTTCAATTACTAAATGGTTTTTGGTTTTTGGTTCGATAATTTTCTTTAAATCAATAGTAGTATTATCCATTTTTGCTGCCAAATGCGGACTTGCAGGCGTTTGTAACGCATAACTGTTTGGGTGCAATATCGATTTATTATTTGAAATGTATTTTTGAATTTTATGACTGTCCGAATCATTTAAGTCTCCCGCCTGAACGGGTTTCCAATAATCGGCTTCTAGCGCTTGTGTTATAATGGCTGAGGCTATAGTTTTGCCTACATCTGTTGATATTCCTGTGATGAAGATTTTCATAAATTTGCCCACGGACCATACCGATAAAACGGATTGTCACTGATTTTTTGTTTTATTTTCTATCGTTTGTATATATTATACGTTTGAATTCTGGTTCTTCTCCAAAATTCAAGACCAATCCAACTTCAATTTCTGTTGCTTTTAGGAAATTCATCAATTGAGCTGTATGAGCATTCATAAACAATTCACATGCTTTTAGCTCAACTATCACTTTGTCATCAACTAATAAATCGGCGTAATATTCGCCTACCAATTGATTTTTGAAATAGACTTTTATTGGTTTTTGTGCCTCTACTTTATAACCCAAGGATTTTAGCTCGAAATACATTGCATTTTGGTACACTTTTTCAAGAAATCCATATCCTAATTGATTGTAAACATCAAAATAAGCTTTTAAAATGGAATCCGTAATTTCGCTATGCAGTAATTTTGACATAAATAATCCGTGCTAATCTTTAAAATCCGTTTGTTCCGTGGGCTAAAACACAAAGGTACTCAACAAACCCAATACTTCCGAAATTTCTTCTTTTGAATTATAGCTGTGCAAACAAAACCGCAAGCGTTCTTGTCCTTCAGGAACGGTTGGCGACAATATAGCTTTTACATCGAATCCTTTATTTTGAAGCTGTTGCGCAATGTTTTTTACCATTTCATTTCCTGGAATAATGGCACTTTGAATTGCTGATTTGCTTCTTACGAAAAGTGCTTTCAAACCCAAACGATTTTTTTCTTGATTGAAATGATTGATGTTGTCTTTTAGTTTTTGAACAGCTGTGTTTTGCAATTCTAACTCTTGATAGGCCATATAAATAGTTGCAACTGCATGTGGAGCAAGTCCCGTAGTGTAAATGAAACTTCGGGCAAAATTGACCAAATACATTTTCAATTCTGGAGCACCTAAAATAGCGGCGCCATGGCAACCCAAACCTTTTCCGAAAGTCATTATCCGAGCAAAAATCAATTCTTGCAGTTGTAATTCTTGTGTTAACCCTTGCCCTTTTTCGCCAATAACGCCAAGCGCATGGGCTTCGTCTAATACCAACAGACAATCGTATTTTTGACAAAGTTGAACCAAATCTACCAAATTTGGCGTATCGCCATCCATTGAAAAAACGCTTTCGGTAACAATGTAAATGGTATTTGCATCTTGAAGATTTGCCTTTGAATTTAGAATAATTCGCTCTAAATCTTCTAAATCATTATGCTGGAATTTATACGCTTTGGCGTAAGACAATTGTATGCCGTCTCGAATCGAAGCGTGACAAAGTTCATCATACAAAATGAAATCGTTTTTTTGCGGAACAGAACTAAAAAAACCAACATTAGCATCGTAACCTGAGTTAAATAGTAACGCCGTTTCTGCTTGATGAAATTGCGCAATAGAAGTTTCGGCAACAGCATATAACGAATGATTCCCTGACAACAATCTCGATCCCGTTGCCCCGTTTTGGACAATGGCATTGTTTTTTAAATACTGATGTGTATTTTCAAAAATACGATTCGATTTAGAAAAACCGATATAATCGTTGGATGAAAAATCAACCAAATTGTTAGTCGATGGTAGTATTCGCAAGGCATTATTTTGCTTGCGAAGTTCTAATTTTGCTGCTAAATTTTGTGGCAATTTCATAAAACAAAGGTACACATTTGAGCGTAGATTTATTAAATTTTCTAAACTAGAAATACGCCGAAATAGGTTACTTGTTATCAAATCGTTATCTTATTAAGGCAACTTAATTCGTATAAAGAATTTGTTTTATATTTACCTTTGCAAATGATAATTAACTTTGACCATGAAAAAACGCAATACAAAGATTTTACTTGTAGATGATGAACCGGATATTTTGGAAATAGTGGGTTATAATCTTTTACAAGAAGGTTACCAGATTTTTACTGCAACGAATG
>CAIRNC010000361.1 GCA_903879875.1 uncultured Bacteroidota bacterium | reverse complement strand
GGAAGCATTTGTGTGGATGAAGAAGATTTAGAAGCTACTATTCGAAAAATTGGGTACCCTATAGTGTTAAAACCACTAGATGGTAACCACGGAAAAGGCGCCTCTATTAATGTAACCAATTGGGAAGACGCGCTAGCCGGTTTGGCTTATGCCAAAAATTACAGCCGTAGAGTAATTGTTGAAAAATTCATAACAGGATTTGATTTTAGGGTATTAATCATAGATAATAAATTGGTAGCTGCCGCAAAACGGGTTCCAGCAAACGTAGTTGGAAACGGAAAAGACAGCATTGAAAAATTAATTGAAATTACGAATCTTGACCCAAAGAGAGGGTACGGACATGAAAATGTTTTGACCCAAATTGATGTCGATAGAGATACATTAGATTTATTAGAAAAATTGGGCTATACTACCGAAACTGTTCCAAGAAAAGACGAAATAGTCTATTTGAAATCGACCGCTAATCTTAGTACTGGAGGCACTTCAGTAGATGTAACGGACATGATGCACCCGGAAAATATTTTCCTTTGTGAGCGAATTTCTCGAGTGATTGGTTTAGACATTTGTGGTGTCGATATCATGGCAGAAAACTTAACCCAGCCTTTGAAAGAAAATGGTGGTTGTATATTGGAAGTGAATGCGGCGCCTGGTTTCAGAATGCACCTTGCACCTTCAGAAGGATTGCCAAGAAATGTAGCTTCACCCGTAATCGACATGTTGTATCCTCCAGGAAAACCAAGCCGAATTCCCATTATTGCTGTAACAGGAACCAATGGAAAAACCACAACAACACGACTTTTAGCGCATATTGTAAAAAACAACGGCTTCAAAGTAGGTTTCACCACTTCAGACGGGATTTATGTTCAAAACCACATGATGGAAAAAGGGGACACTACCGGACCTGTTTCTGCGGAGTACATTTTGAAAGATCCAACAGTTGAATTTGCTGTTTTAGAAACGGCTCGTGGTGGAATACTTCGTGCAGGATTGGGCTTTAGCC
The DNA here is from genome assembly GCA_903879875.1 of uncultured Bacteroidota bacterium. GTDB lineage: Bacteria > Bacteroidota > Bacteroidia > Flavobacteriales > Flavobacteriaceae > Flavobacterium. The sequence goes on along the minus strand of CAIRNC010000361.1, from coordinate 2,939 downwards.
GATGTGATATCGGAATTATTACCAACATTCAAGAAGACCATTTGGGCTTGAGTGACATTCACACCCTCGAAGATTTAGCTCGTGTAAAAGCAACGGTTGTTAAAAGCATTAGAAAAGATGGTTGGGCAATTCTGAATGCGGAAGACGAGTATTGTGTGAAAATTGGAGAAGAATTGAGTTGCAATGTAGCTTATTTCAGTATGGACGAAGAAAATCCATTGATTAAAAAGTTATGTAAAGAAGGAAAAATTGTGGCGGTTTATGAGAATGGTTTTATCACCGTTAAAAAAGGCGAATGGAAAATCAGAATTGAACGTGCTACCCATGTTCCTTTAACCATGGGAGGAAAAGCAAAATTCATGATTGCCAATGCACTAGCTGCAACATTAGCCGGTTATTTATGGGGTTTTAAAACAGAAGATATTAGTTTGTCTCTGCGTACGTTTATACCAAGTGCAGCGCAAACTCCCGGAAGAATGAATATTTTTGAATTCAATAATTTCAAAGTATTAATCGATTTTGCACATAATCCTGCTGGTTATCGCGGGGTAGAAGAGTACCTACAAAGTGTAAGCGCGACTAAAAAAATAGGTATTATTGCTGGAGTTGGCGATCGAAGAGACGAAGATATCAAAGAATGTGCAACGATAGCTGCTCGAATGTTTGACCATATTATTATTCGTCAAGAAAAACATTTGAGAGGCCGCACCGAAGATGAAATTATCAACTTGATTCTTGAAGGTATTGCCGCATCTGGAAAGGAAGTCACTTATGAAATTATAACTAAAGAAACCGAGGCCATTAAACATGCCATTGATACGGCACAGGAAGGCGCATTTATTACTGCTTTGAGTGATGTGGTAACCAATGCCATTGAAATTGTCCAAGATTATTTAGACAAAGAAAACGGACAAGATTAATAACTATTTCCGTTTTAAACATAAAAAATCCCAAATTCAAATCTATTGAGTTTGGGATTTTTTTATAGTGAAAATTTTTATATTCTAATGACCGCCACTTACTTTTTTATCAAAATTAATACCTTGACTTTTTAAGATTCCGCTTACTTTCCATCCATAGAATGCAAGATAGGCAAAACATAAAACACCAACAATATAACTGGATTGAATTCCGATTGAATCGGCAACAGTACCTTGTAACCAACTTACAATTCCACCTCCCATAATCATCATAATTAAGAAGCTAGAACCTTGGGATGTGTGTTTTCCAAGTCCAGAAACTGCCAACGTAAAAATGCAAGGCCAAAGCGTACTGCAAAACAACCCAACACTAGTAAATGCATAAACACTGATATTACCAGTAGTAAACATTCCTGTTAATAAAGCAATAATTCCAAGTGTAGAAAAAATCAATAACATTCGTGCAGGATTTCCTTTGCTTGCAATGTCAGCAACAATTAATAAAATAATTATTAGTGCATAAACATAAAAAGGGGTTAAATCGTGTTCCATAAATTTATTTACCCCTAAGAATACACCAAATGCTAAATAAGGTGCCACAAAACGTAGTATTTTTTGAAGACTCACATCTTCTGTAAAGGCTTCAACAGCTCCAGTCCATCGACCAATCATTAAACTTGCCCAATATAAAGAAATGTAAGGCGCAATATCACCAATTTTAAAACCTAATTTTGTTTCCATATAGGCAGGTAAATTACTGGCTGTTGAAACTTCAACGCCTACATATAGAAAAATGGCAATCATTCCTAAAACCAATTGCGGATATTTTAAAGCCGCAAAAAAGGAAGAATCAGAAACTTCTTCGGTATCTACAACTCCTTGAGGTTTGTCTGGCAATGAAGACATTTTTAATAGCACTGCAACAATTAAAAAAGCAGCACCAAGAACCAAATAGGGAAGTTTTACACTTTCAATACTCATAGAAGTATTTCCTGCAGAAACGGCTCCAAAAATGGCAAAACTTACAATTAATGGACCTATTGTAGTTCCAAGATTGTTAATTCCACCAGCCAATGTCAATCGTTGCGATCCTGTCGTTATAGGACCTAATGCAATTGCTAAAGGATTGGCAACTGTTTGTTGCAAAGAAAAACCCAATGCAACGGTAAACAATCCTGAAAGCATTAAAGGAAAAGAATGAAGGTTTGCCGCAGGATAAAACAATAAAGTTCCAAAAGCAGAAATGATCAAACCTAATGCTAATGAATTTTTGTACCCAATTTTATTAATTAAATCACCCTTCATTAGATATGAAATGGCTAATAAAATCAATGAACCAACGGTGTATGCTACATAGAAAGCGATAGACACTAATTGACTTTGCCCTTGCGTTAAATCAAATGCTTTTTTAAAAACAGGTATTAAAATATCATTACTTGCCGCAACAAATCCCCAAAAGAAGAATACAGTTACAAGAGGAATAAATTGCCCCCAATTGGTTTTTAAATTTTCAGAATTCATAAAATTTTAGTTTTTAATGGATTAGGTTTTGTATTATTAATTTTTAAAAAAAGTCACAAATAAATTACATTACTAATAAAATAACAGGACTAATATTTGATAAATATACATTTTTATAGTTTGTACTCACAACTTTACACCAAATAAGTTATCAACGAAAACGATTTCTTAACCAAATAATAGGCAATTGAATCAATGAAATACAACGTTTGCGCTAGTTGGTATCAAAATTTAGTCGTAACGAGTTATTCTGAAAATAAAAATCGTTTTATTTGATTAAAATTATATTCAAATGATACTGCAAGAATTCTTTTCTTGATAGCTATTTTGTCGGCACGAGTGATTTTCTATTTTAAAAACGCTAGTTTTTGAAACAGAAAATAGTATCGAGAACTAGTGAAGTAAAGGATAAAATACTTCTCGATACATTTCCTAAAAAAGCGTGATGCAGCTTAGGAGCTCCAAGAAACGACTTACTAAAACAGAACGCATAACTCG
>CAIRNC010000360.1 GCA_903879875.1 uncultured Bacteroidota bacterium | reverse complement strand
TATCTTTAGCCCATAAATTTTTAACACCTACTTGTTTATGAAAAAGTTCTACACCCTAGCCCTTGTTTTATTATGCACTTTCGTTGGAAAAGCACAGATTATTAACATTCCTGATGCTGCTTTTAAAGCGAAGTTGTTGTCGGCTAGTCCTACAAACCAAATTGCTTCAACACAAACACCTTATTACATCCAATATTATGATTCTTGGTCAGTAAACAGTTATGATAAAATAGATACCAATAACGATGGCGAAATTCAAGTGAGTGAAGCTTTAGCGATTAAATTTCTTGATGTAAGCGGAACTTACTATGTAAATGGAACAATAGTAAACATGACAGGTGTTGAATCGTTCTTAAATCTTTTAGTTTTAAAATGCAATTATAATGTAATTACAACTTTAAATGTGAGCGGGTCGATTAATCTTCACGATTTAGAATGCAATAACAATCAACTCCCTAGTTTAAATGTGAGCGGTTTAATTGAACTTCAAATTTTATGTTGTGAAAACAACCAACTCCCTAGTTTAAATGTCAGTGGTTTGACTAATCTTGAATATTTAAAATGCGAATTTAATCAACTTCCTAGTTTAAATGTGAGTGGATTGACTAATCTTACACGATTAATTTGCAATTCAAACCAACTTTCTAGTTTAAATGTAAGTGGTTTGACTAATCTTGGACTTTTAGATTGCCGTTATAATCAACTTCCAAGTATAGATGTGAGTAGTTTAACTAATCTTCAATATTTATATTGCGATGATAATCAACTTCCTAGTTTGAATGTGAGTAGTTTAACTATTCTTCAAAGTTTAAGTTGCAGTGATAACCAACTTCCTGGTTTAAATGTGAGTGGATTGACTAATCTTAAATTTTTAGATTGCCGTTATAATCAACTTCCAAGTATAGATTTAAGTAGTTTAACTAATCTTCAATCTTTGTCTTGCGATAATAATCAACTTCCTAGTTTAAATTTGAGCGGGTTGACTAATCTTAAAATATTATCTTGCAGTAATAATCAAATTCATAGCTTAGATGTGAGTGATTCAGCAATTCTTACACAATTGACTTGCCCCAATAACCAACTTAGCACCTTGTTGATGAAAAATGGTTCAAATGAAACTTTTTTCGACTTTTCAGGCAATCCTAATCTACATTACATCTGCGCCGATAATTTTCAATTTGCCGATATACAAAACGCAATTACTCTAAGTGGTTATGTCAATTGTCAAGTCAACTCCTATTGTTCCTTCACACCAGGAGGCACTTTTTATACTATTCAAGGTAATAGTAAATATGACATTAACAATAACGGTTGTGGTGCAAATGATGTTTTTATTCCCAATTTAAAATTAGCCTTTTCAGACGGCACTAATTCAGGAAATTTAATTTCTAATGTCACAGGAAATTATACTTTACCTGTTTTAGTTGGAACACACACTTTCTCCCCTGTTCTGGAAAAAATAAGCTATTTTAATGTGTCTCCTACTTCTGCAACAGTTACTTTTCCAACCACAGCTAGTCCTTTTGTACAAGATTTTTGTGTTACTGCCAATGGTTCACATCCTGATTTAGAGGTAATAATTATGCCAATTAACAGAGCACGTCCGGGTTTTGATGCCGATTATAAATTAGTCTATAAAAACAAAGGCAATCAAACCCAATCGGGTAGTGTCAATCTCACTTTCAACGAGGCGGTTTTAGATTTGGTTTCGGCAAACCCCGCAGTTACAACACAAGTGTTAAACGCCTTGAGTTGGAATTTTAGCAACATGCATCCGTTTGAAACAAGAGAAATAGTGTTTACTTTGAATGTTAATGCACCAACTGAAACACCTGCTGTAAATGGGGGCGATGTTTTGAATTATGTCACTACTATTTCAAGCACAGCTACCGAAACAACGCCTTCAGACAATACTTTTGCCTACAACCAAACCGTTGTGAACGCCTTCGACCCGAACGAAAAAGTGTGTTTAGAAGGCAATACCATAGCACCAGCCAAAGTGGGTGACTTTGTGCATTACCTCATCCGTTTTGAGAATGATGGTACGGCCAACGCCCAAAACATTGTGGTAAAAGACATGATAGATACCACCAAATTTGATATTGCAACCCTTATCCCAGAAAGTGGAAGCGCTACTTACACCACTAGAATCACCAACACCAACCAAGCAGAGTTTGTATTCCAAAACATCAACTTGCCTTTTACTGCAGGCACTAACACCGGTTATGTAGCATTTAAAATCAAAACCAAACCTACTTTAGTTTTAGGCAACACCTTCAGTAACACGGCGAGTATCTATTTTGATTATAATTTTCCAATTATTACCAATACGGCTACAACAACCGTTCAAGCATTGGCAACACAAGATTTTGAATTCAATAACTATTTTACGTTGTATCCCAACCCAGCCAAAAACGTGTTGAACATCAGTACTAAATCTACTATTGAAGTGCATTCAATGACCATTTACAATCTATTAGGACAAGTAATATTAGCCATTCCAAACGCTCAAAACATGAATACTATTGATGTTTCTAGCTTGAAAACAGGAAATTATTTCTTAAAAATAACCTCCGACAAAGGCAGTGCTACTGAAAAATTTATGAAGGAGTAGGACAATGATAATTGGTTGATTTAAGACAATATGACTATCTTTAACTTATACCAATACTTTATTTATAGCCACAGATTAAAAAGATTCTGACAGATTTTAAAAATAAACCTTTAAAAAATGGGTGAAATCCGTGAAATCTGTGGCAAGTTTTTCTTTTGGTATTAGTTAAGTAAAGTCATGAAATTCTACAAAAAAACCGTTTACAATCCAACAAAAAACAGCTGTTTTAATTTCAAGAGGAAAAGTAGCACCAACAAAAAAGCACCAACTACATTTAAAAGAAGTAGTTGATGCTTTGATGCATTCGTTAGCGGAATAAATTTAATTGTTGGGCAACGCTTTAAATCCCATGTTGAATAATGTAAAGGCTTGCATATCGGCCGCTTCTTCTATCGTTTTTGTAACGGGCTTGCCAGCACCATGACCGGCATTGGTTTCAATTCTAATTAGTACGGGATTGTTTCCGCTTTGTTTGGCTTGTAATGCCGCAGCAAATTTAAAACTGTGTGCAGGCACGACTCTATCATCATGATCACCAGTAGTTATAAGTGTTGCGGGATATTTCACTCCCTGTTTTACATTATGCACGGGCGAATAGCCTTTTAAATAATCAAACATTTCTTTTGAATCTTCTGAAGTGCCATAATCATAAGCCCAACCAGCTCCTGCAGTAAATTTATGGTAACGCAACATGTCTAACACTCCCACGGCTGGAAGTGCTACTTTCATTAAATCGGGTCTTTGAGTCATAGTAGCACCAACGAGCAAACCGCCGTTAGACCCGCCTTTTATGGCTAAATAATCGGATGAAGTATATTTATTTTCTATCAAATATTCAGCAGCTGCAATAAAGTCGTCAAACACATTTTGTTTGTGTGTTTTTATTCCTGCATCATGCCATTTTTTTCCATATTCTCCGCCACCTCTGATGTTTGCCACCGCATAAATGCCTCCCATTTCTAACCAAACGGCATTGGTAATACTAAAAAATGGCGACATACTTACGTTAAATCCGCCATAACCATACAATATAGTTGGTGTTGTGCCTTTTAGTTCTAATCCTTTTTTATAAGTGATTATCATCGGAATTTTGGTGCCGTCTTTTGATTCGTAAAAAACTTGTTTGCTTTCGTATAAATTAGAATCAAAATCTATTTTTGGCACCTGATATACTTTAGAAACACCTGTTTTTGGGTCAAACGAATAATTGGTGCCAGGTGTCGTATAATTATCAAAATAATAATACAAAGTAGTGTCGTTTATTTTTCCATTAAAACCATTTACACTTCCTAATCCTGGCAATTGAATTTCACGAATTAGTTTTCCATCATAGTCAAATTGTTTTACAAGCGAAACGGCATCTTTCATATATTGAGCAAATATATACCCTGAAGCAGTATTTGGAGAAAGCACATTTTCAGTTTCTGGAATAAGGATTTTCCAGTTTTCTGGTTTTGGATTTTTTGATGAGACCGTAACTATTTTTTGATTGGGAGCGTTTAAATTGGTAAGAATAATCAATTTGTCGCCTCGATTGTCAATAACTGAATTATCGCTTTCAAAATTGTTTACAACATTTATAATCTGGCTGTTCGGATGGCTTAAATCTTTAATATACAATTCATTTCCAGAGGTAGAATTGGCAGCTGTTATGATTAAAAAACGATTGTCTTCTGTAACAGAACCACCAACATATCGGCGTTTTTGGGTTAAACCGAAAACAACTTTGTCCGTTTTTTGATTGGTACCCAATTGATGAAAATAGAGTTTGTGTTGGTCCGTTTTTGCCGAAAGTTGACTTCCTTTGGGCTTGTCATAACTGGAATAATAAAATCCTTTATTGCCCACCCACGCTATGCCGCTGAATTTTACATCAACCAAAACGGCTTCGGTTTGCTTTTTGGTAATAGCATCTAAAATGGTGATTTTATTCCAATCACTTCCCGCTTCTGACGTGGCATAAGCTACTTTTGAACCGTCTTTAGAAAACGAAATTGTGGCTAATGATGTGGTGCCGTCTTTTGAAAAACTATTAGGGTCTAAAAAGAGTTCTTCTTTGCCTGATTTGTCTTTTCGATACATTACAAATTGGTTTTGAAGCCCATTGTTTTTAGAATAATAGGTGTAATTTCCTTCTATTGATGGAGTAGAAATTTTTTCGTAATTCCATAATTTTTGCATTCTTTCTTTAATGGCATCTCGATAGGGAATGGAGGCTAAATATTCAAAAGTAACTTCGTTTTCTGCTTCTACCCATTCGGCTGTTTCGGCAGACTTATCATCTTCTAACCAGCGGTAAGGGTCGATTATTTTAGAATCAAAATAAACTTCTACTGTTTCCGTAGTTTTGGTTTTTGGGTAATTTAAAACGGTTTGTCCAAAAGAATATGCTACTGCAATTAATGCCATGGAAAGGAATATTTTTTTCATTTTTAAATAGTATAGTGTCACAAAAATAGGCAAATCAAATGTTTTAAACCAATTATTCTAAAAGTGGTTAATTATTTTGTTCGGAATTTGTATTGAATATAAAATAACATTTGAGCAGTTTATATTTTAAACTCTTTGAGAGTTTTGTGTATTATTAATTTATTACCACAAAGGCACGAAGGTCACAGAGGGTGTATAAATATCTTTGTGTCTTTGTGGTTTAAATTTTTCAATAGTAATCGAGTTTATGTTCTTACAAAGAAAGGATAACTTTATTAGTCCTAACCTCTAAAATCCAATTCCGATATTCAGAAAAACATTTCTTCCTTTGCGAGGAATGTTGTTCCAATCCGAAAAGGTAGAATAATAGGCATCCAACATGTTTTCGACCCCTGTTTTTAGGGTCCATTTGCTTTTTTCTAAAGAAAAAGTATAACCCGAACTAAAGTTCAAAATAGCATAATCAGCCGTACAATCTTCGCCGTATTGGGGACTAAACTGCATTTGAACCGCATTGCCCTGAATACCGATTTCGGAAGAAAAATGGTTGTATTTATAATCCAAAGCTGCCGAATAACGCAACGGACTTATAAAAGGCAGGTTTTCTTTTTGGCTGTCTTTTCCATAGCTGTAAACCAGTTGCGCTTTACCGTAAATTCGAGCTGAAAATTGGTATTCGGCATTCAAATCGGCATTACAAAGCGTGGCATAATCCAATGCGGTAATTGTTTTTACACCCCTCGCGCCAATGGTCATGGAAAGCAAGTTTTCATCCGGTTTTCCTACAATGTAATTGGCAATTCGGAAATAAGCACCCGACAGTTTAATGCTTCCCTTTTTGGTTGCAAAACCAAAAGAAGCACTGCTTTCAAACGATTTTTCGTTTTGTAAATCGGGATTTCCAATATAATCGTATCGATCAAAACTGTTAAACAAATAAAATCCATAGCCTTCTGAAATTGATGGAGCACGTTCGCCATAACCGATTCCAAAACGATATGAAATGCCGTTTTCATTGTACAAATAATGTGTTGAAAAACTTTTCAGCAATCGTGTTTTGGTATCTTCCATAGTTGGATAAAAAATCTGAAGACTTTCTAATCCCATTTTATTAGCAACGGTATTAGAATGTTGCGCCCAACTTGTCGAAAATTGTAAGGACGAATGACAGTTCAAAGCGATATTGTCTTCCAAAAACAAAGCGGAATAATGCGTTCTAACATCGGGCCAAGTGTACATAAACATCAAACTTTCGTTTGGATTAGAAGGATACATGGTCATCTCAGCAACCGATTTATTATAAAAAGAATTCAAATCGGCTAAGAAATGATGCGTTTTAAAAACGGCTTTTGCTTTAGAATAAAAACCAAATGTGTCGCTCCAACCGGGCATGTCCATGTGAACAGGAATCGATGGTCGCTTGGTGTCGTCCATTTTATGCGTGATGGTATTGTAATATATCTTGGTTTCCCAATTGGTCAAAGTGAGATTCGAAGCAATATTCTCTGATTTTGGTGCATATTCAAATTTTACAGAAGTGATTAAGGCTTCTGCCAAAGCAACATCCATAGGTAATGCGGGATAGCCCACATCGGTAGCTTTGTCATAGATAAGGGAGGCTTCCACAAATTTGTTTTTATTAAAAGTAAAACCCGAAGTAGTTGAAATATTACTTTTCTTGAATTGTGAAAACAATACTTCTTTTCCATTTCCTGCAGTATAATTCTCGGCATTTCGATGCGTAAAATCGGTGTCAAAATAAAAGGAATTGGACGCAAAATGAACCGCCGAGCCTATAATTTTTTGTTTGCTATTGGTTTCAAAACCTGAGTTTATAGTGGCATTCCAACCAGAATTGGAAAATCCACTTCGGTTTCTTACCAAATCAATTGAGCCACCGATGGTCGCGCCATGACAAGCTCCTTGTTGTCCCGATTTTATACTTGCTTCCGACAAATTTGAGACTTCAACGTAGGAAGTTATGGGATCCATTTTGTCGGTACAAGCACCGAAAATGCGCATGCCGTCGATAGTAACCAAGGTCCTTTCGGTAGCCATGCTGTTGAGAAGCGGTTCCCAAGCATAGCCTCCTCTTTTTATCATTTCGACTTTGCTGGATTGCAACAAATATTCGTCAATTGAAGCCAATGGTTTGGTTTGTTTCTGATACTCTTGTTGCTTTTTGCTTATGACAATGATTTCGTTTAAGTTTTTTGGAACGAGCGTGTCTTTTTCTTGAGCAATCGTTAAAACGGTAATTAGTAAATAGAAAGTGAGAAGAATATATTTTTTCATAATTGAATTATAAAACGGCTCTGTTGAGAACAATTGCTCAACAAAGCCGTTGTTTTTTTAAAATTCTATTTCAAAATAAATGCTACTCGAAGGTGCTACATCGGTAACTGTTTCGCCATACAAAACCTCGTCAGAAGCGTTCAAAAGTTGCAAATTAATTCGCCATAAACCGGTCATGGTTAAAGAGAGTTTTCCGTTGTATAAATCGTCGGCAACGGTTTGCGTCAAATCAACATTATTCGGTGACCCGTGATTGCCCATGCTTGGCATTCTTGGATCAATTTTTAATTTATAATTGTTGACTATTGGAAAAGTCATCATGTCTTGCATTTTCCAAATTCCAGCCACCATATCGTTTATTCCTAGTGCAGGATGGTGTGGGTCGCAGTAGGCAACAACATATTTTACATTATCAGTTCCTGTAAAAGTAGTAACACGTTGTTTTGTTGAAGCCGGCACATTTACCCGATCGGTCATGCTAAAGTTGGTTCCATTGATGGTATAGTCAATTTTTAAATCCCAATAGTCTGTTGACGTAGCGGCACTAGCTCCACTTTGTGGCATTTGAAAAACGAGATAACCACTATATACTTCTCCGTCAACAGACACTTTTTCGATGGCCGATTTTGGACAAGAATGTGTCATTGGCATAGCCATTGAATTCATGTGCATCAGGGGTGTCCATGTAGCCGTGGCATTTTTAATATATTGATTGGTTGCTTTGTCTTTGATTCGGAAAACCACTTCGTTATAACCTTGCTCCAAACTGCTCATGTGTTTGTACAATTCGATAACATGAGTTGCATTTTCTACTTCTTGGAATTTTAATACATCGGACAACTCATCATTTGGAGGGGTTACAGCAACTTCTTCGTTTTTTGTACAAGAAGCCAATGACAATGTGATAGCCATTACAGCTAGTATATTTTTTAATTTGAATTTCATTTTTAATTTATTTTTAGAATAGACATCGTTTATTATTCGTATCCCTTTTTTTAAAATATAAGGCATACATAGAAGCGTAACCATTAGTTAAAATGACTACAAAATTGCTTAAAGCAAAAAAATTTAAACGATAAATGTTGGTGGATGAAAAACGGAATGAACCAATTTGTAAGTGTACAAATTAGAATAAGCACTATTCGTTTTTTGTGTTTTGTAAAAAACAGGATTTGTGACAAACAAGGTGTTTATTTCTTGAAAAAATAGAAGTTCAACTTCTTGGGTTGTATTTCTTTTGTCTGATGGATTGGGTTTTTCACTTTCAGCGGCTTTTGCTAATTCTTTCATCAAATGACATTTCCCGTTACATTTCAGTTTCGGTTTGTCTTTGTTGACGCAAAGCACTTTTGAAATATAATCATAATTCACAGCATATTCTACAACCGGGAATATCGGTTTTAGCAACATTAGAAGTACAACTAGGTATATCATTTTTTTCACGCTGCAAATATATCTATTTTGTTGCTTTCGTATTAAGAAAACCTGCAAATTTTAGTCTTTTTTTAGTTGAATTAATTTTAACTAAAAAACCCATTTCTAGTATTTAGAAATGGGTTTTTAATTGATTTAGCTACTTTTTAACAATACTCGTTAAAAGCATCTTTCAAATTGTCTGCAATTAATTCAGCAGGGCGACCTTCAATGTGATGACGCTCTAACATGTGTACCAATTCGCCATCTTTAAACAAGGCGATACTTGGTGATGAAGGAGGAAAAGGAAACATAAAACCTCTTGCGGCATCTACTGCTTCTTTATCAACACCCGCAAATACAGTTACCAAACTGCTTGGTTTTTTAGTATTGTCCAAACTCATTTTTGCTCCTGGGCGTGCATTACGAGCAGCACAACCACAAACGGAATTTACTACAACAAGTGTAGTTCCTGATGTTTTTATTGCTTTATCAACCGCATCGGCTGAATGCAATTCTTGAAAACCAGCTGATGTTAATTCATCACGCATCGGTTTTACCATTTCTTCTGGATACATATATCTTAGATTAAAAGTTCATTTATTGTTGCAAAGTTACAAAGTTTTAATGTGTCAAAGCCTTTTGCTTAATAAAGTTTTGTTATAGTTTCATTGCTACGCTTTTACAAATGAAGTCTAACAAACCGAATTTCTTCTCCTTATATACAATAGTATTCAATCCAATTGTGTTAACTGGTTTTTTGCCCTTATTGGTTGCATAAGTCGTTAATACTCTTGTTATTATTTTTTTCTGAAATTTCATTTTATAACAAAAGTGTTATAATTTTTCTAGAAGATCG
>CAIRNC010000359.1 GCA_903879875.1 uncultured Bacteroidota bacterium | reverse complement strand
TTTTCGTCTGTGTATTCTTTCTTAAAATCCTTTTGGTGTCTTTCTGAAATTACTTCTTCCCCTTTATGGTTTAAAACATAAGAAGTCATTTGGTCTAAAATTTCAGTAAAAGCTGAAAAATCTTCTTTGTATAAATAAATTTTATGCTTTTTAAAATGAAACGATCCATCTTCTTCGGTAAATTTTTTACTTTCTGTGATAGTAATATAATAATCGTCGGCTTTTGTAGCTCTCACATCAAAAAAATAGGTTCTCCTACCTGCTCTTAAAACTTTAGAAAAAATCTCTTCTTTTTCTAACATATCATTTTCTCTCATATCCACTCTTTCAATTAATTTTCTTTGAATTACTTTTCAAAAATGGTAAAAAAGGAATTAAAATGCAAGAATTATAGCAATTCTTTTTCAGAAAGTTGTTTTAAATACAAGGAGCTGTAATAGCCCTCTTGGTTTATTAATTGATTATGAGAACCTTGTTGAATAATTTTTCCGTCTGCTAGAACAATGATTTTGTCAGCATTTTTTATTGAAGAGACTCTATGACTAACAATAATTGTTGTTTTACCTTTACAAAATGCCAATAGATTATTCAAAATGGCTTCTTCAGTTTCAGTATCTACTGCCGAAAGGCAATCGTCTAACAATACAATTTTCGGATCTTTTATAAGAGCCCTTGCTATAGAAACGCGCTGCTTTTGACCGCCAGAAAGTGTAATTCCTCTCTCACCTAATATGGTTTCGTATTGTTTGTTGAAATGAATAATATTGTCGTGCACTACTGCTTTTTTAGCTGCGTCAATAACTTCGGCATCAGTTGCATTTTCTTTTCCGAATTTAATATTGTTTTTAATCGTATCCGAAAACAAAAAAGGGTCTTGCGGTACGGCACCTATACTATTTCGTAAATCAAATAGGTTTAATTGTGTTATTTCTTTTCCGTCAACGGTAATATTTCCTGCCGAAGTGTCGTACAATCGGCTAATTAAAGACAATATACTTGATTTTCCTGAGCCTGTTTTTCCTATAATTGCCAGTGTTTCTCCTTTATTGATAGTGAAACTAACATTTTGTAACGCTTGTATGTTGGTGTCTTCGTAATTTAGAGATACATTATTAAAGGCTATCGCACCGAATATTGGTGTCGGATTTTCTATTGTGTTTTGAATTTCAGGAACTATTTTTAAAAACTCATTGATACGTTTTTGCGATGCTGCTGCTTCTTGAACCATCGAAGATACCCAACCTAATGATGCAACAGGCCAAGTTAGCATGTTGATATACAAAATGAATTCAGCAATGGTTCCAATATTATCAATACCATTAGTGCCTTCGATGTACATTTTGCCACCAAAATATATTACAACAAGGTTACTCACCCCAATTAAAGCCAGCATTAATGGGCCAAACAGCGAGTTTACTTTAGCCAAACTCATGGCTTTTTCTTTACTCTCTTCCGATAAATCAACTACATTTTTCAAATGTTTATCTTCTAACGAATAGGCTTTTATAACTCTAATTCCAGAAAATACTTCTTGTGAAAAACTGGATAATTTTGATAAATTTTGTTGAAATAAGGTGCTCCTTTTGTTGATTTCAGTGCTGATTTTAAATATGGCATACGATAACAAAGGCAAAGGAAGCAACGTATATAATGTTAGTTTTGGAGAAACATCATACATATAAAAAATTACTATAGCGAATCGAATGATAGTATTTATGGTATACATTACCGCTGGGCCAACATACATACGCACCTTTCCAACATCTTCACTAATGCGATTCATCAAATCGCCTGTTCTGTTTTGTTTGTAAAAACTTTGTGTTAATTTTTCGTATTGTTGAAATACTTCATTTTTTAAATCAAACTCGATATGACGTGACATCACAATTAATGTTTGTCGCATCAAAAAAGATAATATTCCAGAGACAATTGTTGTTGCAATAACCAATAAGATATTGTGAAACAGCTCAGTTTTGATTAAATCCGAATTAGTGGAAGCATTTTTAGCGAAAGATTCAATAGCTTTAAACGACTTGCTTATTAATTTTGGTGTAAACAATGCAAAGATTTGAGCAGCAATTGTAGCCAGTATTCCAAGAAGAAAATGATATTTATATTTGACGAAATATTTATTCAAATAGTATAACTCTTTCATTTTATTATGATAAAAAACCGTTTAATATATTGATTTATGTTAAAAAAAACAAATAATAATTTATTTGTTTTAAGGCAATAACAAACAATATTTTTGATGTATTATTAAAAATAAAGTATAATGATTGCAATGTTTTGATTTATTTCTTAAATTCGCACCGTCTTTTTAATAAAGTCATAATTTAATCTTAAAAATATTTACTATGCTAACAGAAGTTTTAAACGCAAGTGATCTTTATAAAATTGACCCCGTTTTTGGTCAAAATTCATTTGACAATCACGAGCAAATTGTTTTTTGCAATGACAAAGATACAGGATTAAAAGCAATTATTGGAATTCATAACACAACTTTGGGACCTGCTTTGGGCGGAACTAGAATGTGGAAATACAACAACGAATGGGAAGCATTAAATGATGTTTTAAGACTTTCTCGTGGAATGTCTTATAAATCAGCTATCACGGGATTAAATCTTGGCGGTGGAAAAGCAGTCATTATTGGGGATTCAAAAATTGATAAAACTCCAGAAATGATTCGTAAATTTGGGGAGTATGTGAATTCACTTTCTGGAAAATACATTACTGCCGAAGATGTAGGAACGACTACACAAGATATGGATATGATTAGAGAGATGACTTCATTTGTAACAGGTGTTTCTGTTGAAAAAGGAGGGTCAGGAAATCCATCACCAGTTACCGCTTATGGTGTTTATATGGGAATGAAAGCTGCTGCTAAATTTCAATTTGGCACCGAAAATTTGGGCGGAAAAAAAGTATTAGTGCAAGGAATTGGTCACGTTGGCGAAACATTAGTTGATTATTTGACAAAAGAAGGTGCTTTGGTTCAAATTACTGATATCAATCAGGGTAGATTGGAAGAAATAAGTCTTAAATATGGTGCTCAAATTTTCACCGGAAATGATTTATACACTGCTGATGTAGATATTTATTCCCCATGTGCTCTTGGTGCAACTATAAATGATGATACGATTAACAAAATCAAAGCAAAAGTAATTGCTGGAGCTGCAAACAATCAATTAGCAAATGACAATGTTCATGGTCACATTCTTAAAGACAGAGGTATCGCTTATGCACCTGATTTTTTAATCAATGCTGGTGGAATTATAAATGTTTACGGTGAAATTGTTGGTTATGATAGCGCTGAAGCCATGCGTCGAACAGAAAATATTTACAATACAACTTTAGAAATATTTAATTTTGCAGAACAAAATGAAATGACAACTCAAGAAGCTGCCATGTCTATTGCACAAAGCAGAATTGAAACTAGAAAAAAAGAAAATGCTACTAAATAAGTAGCTTTTCAATAATATTACTATTTTTGCAGCGCGAAAGATTTTCTTTCGCGCTGCTAATTTTAGCCAAATAAAAAAAAGTTC
>CAIRNC010000358.1 GCA_903879875.1 uncultured Bacteroidota bacterium | reverse complement strand
ATGCCAAAATAAAAGCGTTTAGATCCCAATTCAGAGGTGTTAGAAATATTGAATTCTTCCTTTTTAGACTAACTAATATTTATGCTTAATTTTTCTAACTCCACAGGTTTTAGGATTGATCCCCTAAAACCTGTGGAACAACAAATTTTAAGTATAATTGTTAGTTAGTCTAAAAAGGAAGAATTCTATGTTTCTAACAAACCTAAATTGAATTCTAAAAGCTTTTTTAACATTAAAAGTTTCTGAAGTAGTTTTTACAATTTTTATTTTTATAACATATAAATTCAAAAACCTTTGTATTTGTTATGATTAAAACAAACATTTGTTAAATTTTTGTAAGAAATTATTTTCTTATACAATAAATGCTTTAATTCGTGGTTTAAGTCTTACAAACCTTTAACCTAGTATTATGTCAAAGAAACTTTTTTATTTAATTTTACTTCTTCCTATTTTAGTTTTCGCACAAAATACAATCAAGATTAAGGGTAAAATCATTGATGGAAGGACAAAGCTTCCTTTAGAATCCGCTACTGTTTATATTACAAACGCCAAAGATTCAACAATAATTGACTACACTATTTCTGGAAAATCGGGAGCATTCTTCATACAAACTAAAAAACTGAAAAATCCTTTTTTTCTTAAAGTTTCCTATATTGGGTATGAAGATTTCAAGCAAGAACTTGCAAAATTGGATTCAGACAAAGATTTTGGTCGGATTTTTATTAATGAAAATTCAAAAAATTTAAGTGAAGTAGTTATCAAACATGATATTCCTCCAATTCGAATTAAAAAAGACACTTTAGAATTCAATGCTTCCTCGTTTAAAGTACGGCCTGATTCTAATGTAGAGACGCTATTAAAACAACTTCCAGGTGTTGAAATTGATGCCAATGGAAAAATCACCGTTAACGGAAAAGAAGTCAATCAGGTTTTAGTAAACGGCAAACCTTTTTTTGACAAAGACGGTAAAATTGCGTTACAAAATCTACCAGCCGATATCATTAATAAAGTACAAATTTCAGATACTAAAACCAAGAAAGAGGAGCTGACCAAACAAGCATCAAGTTCTAATAATGCAAGTATTAATTTGACTATTGATGAAGAAAAGAATAAAGGTTTTTTTGGGAAATTTATGGGTGGATTAGGCACCGAAGAACGTTATGAAAGCAGTGCACTAGTCAATTATTTTAAAAACAAAAGGAAAATAAGTGTCTTGGCCTCTTCTAATAATATCAATTCTACAGGTTTTTCAATGGATGAAGTTTTTGATAATATGGGTGGTGGTAGAAACACTTCCTATTATTATGATAGTGATGGCTCTTACGGCATTGGTAGTATGCGTTTTGGCGGAGGAAAAGGTATCACAAAATCGAATTTGATTGGTGTGAATTATGGAGATGAATGGATTAAAAATTTAGATTCTAATATGAGCTATTTTTTTACAAATGCCAATTCGCAAAACACAAATGCAACCAAGCAAATTAACTTTTTGCCTACGGGAAATTTTACCACAGACTCCAATTCAAAATCAATCGAGGATAGATTTGGTCATAATTTGAATTTGTCTTTTGAATACAAAATCGACTCAACAACAACAATTTTTATGGCGCCTAAATTTAAAAAGGCCTCTAATAAGTTTGTTCAAAGCATATCAGAATCGTCAGTAGATGCGAGCAATCAGTTGCTGAATGAGAATGATAAAGCTACTATTGAGGAAAATGACAATGCCAATTTTAGTAATTCAATCAATATTAATAAAGATTTTAAGAAGAAAGGACGATCTATAAATTTCACCTTTGATAATGACAACGCCTACGAAACGGTCGAAGCTGTAAATAAATCGAATTCTATTTTCTACCAAAACGGTGCCGCAACAGACACGAGAAATCAAAGTTTAAGTTCACGAAAGATAAAGGATTTGTATTCTTCTGAATTTACTTATGTAGAACCGCTCAAAGATTCAATGCGAATTTCCTTTAATGTTTACGCACGTTCCGATAAAAATTCAGAAGAAAGAAAAGCATTTGATTTTGATACATTTTCGCAATCTTACATGATTTCAAACAATAATTTAACCAATACCATTGCATCAAATTCTAAATTAATTGCGCCTAAAGTAGGTTTTTCGATACAAAAGAAAAAGTATAATTTTAACTTTTTGGGAGGAACAAACTTCGCAAAGTTTGACAATCAATCGCTTTATTTAGGAAACACCATTCAATGGAATAAAAATTATATTTTCCCGTATGCAGAAATCTATTCTAATGTACATTTCGGAAAATCAAAATCCTTGTGGACGAGTTATGAATATTCGGTTACTTTTCCAAGGGCAAGTCAAATTTTACCTATTGAAAACCTCGCAGATCCTTTGAATACTTACATTGGAAATCCAAATTTGGATTTGAATAAAAGCCATAATCTTTATATGAATTTTAGCGATTTTGATTATGCTACACGTTCGGGTTATGGTATTTATCTAGGAGGAAATTATTTTGATAGCCAAGTAGTTTCAGCTACACTTTTTGATGTCAACAGTAAACGAACTACTACTTACAACAATGTTTCAGATACTTATAATTCATGGTTGGGAGGGCATTGGAGTAAATCTTTTAAAAACAACGCACACACTTTTAAAGTGAATATTGGGTGTAGTAGTTCATATGATAAAGCAAAAGGATTTACAAACGGTCAATTGTACAATGCTGCTTCTTTATCCATTGAGCCTCATTTAAGTTTTACCTATGAGTATGGGGAATTATTGACTGTTAATCCATCGTATGAAGCTACTTTTAGTGAGTCGAAATATGATAATTATACGATAGATGCAGCTTCAAACGTTTTGCATAAATTCAAAATTCAGACTACCAATTATTGGCCAAAAAATTGGGTATTTGGTAACGATTTTGGCTATACTTATAATTCGAATATAGCTGATGGTTTTAAAAAAGATTTTTATTTGTGGAATAGCAGTTTGTCCTACAGTTTTTTTAAAAAGAAGCTTACTGCCAAAGTCAAAGTATATGATATCTTAAATAAAAATCAAAGTGCAAGTAGAACCATAACCTCGACTACCATTCGTGATGAAGAAAATAGCGTTTTGAAGCGTTATTTTATGTTCTCCCTTACGTATAAAATCGAGAAATTTGCAGGAAAAGAAAAGCCATCCCAAGGAGGTCGTTTTATGGTTTGGTAATGAATCTATAAAAACAAACTTAAAATCCAATAGATTAAAGCGGCTAATAAACCAGAGATAGGAATAGTAAGTACCCAAGCCCAAATTAAACTTACTGTAACGCCCCAACGTACAGCCGATACACGTTTGGTCAAACCAACTCCAATTATGGAACCCGTAATCGTGTGAGTTGTGCTTACAGGTATTTTTAAATGTTCAGTGAAATATAAAGTAAGTGCACCGGCAGTTTCAGCAGCAACGCCTTCAAAAGAGGTTACTTTTGTGATTTTAGAACCCATGGTTTTTACAATTTTCCAACCGCCACTCAATGTTCCTGCGGCTATTGCAGAATAACATGCTAAAGGAATCCATTCTGGCATGTGTCCGTCACTATCTTCTTTAGGCAAAATAACATTCAACCAGTCCGGTAAACTCTCTTGCGCAGCTCCACTCGTATGGATATAAACAGCAACTGCTGCGGCAATTATTCCCATTACTTTTTGAGAATCATTTCCACCGTGACCTAAGCTAAAAGATGCTGAAGAAATCAATTGCATTTTACGAAGCCAATAATTACTTTGATTATGACTCAAACTGCTGAAAAATAGACAAAAAACACTTACAGTTAGAATCACAATAGCGACTAAAAACCATTTGATATTATGCGATTCAAAAGCAACGCTCCAAAAATGAGAAGCAAATCGAGGCTTGTCAATTTTGTCATAATACTTCATTTGACTTTCTACAAACCAAATGGTTAAAGCCATTAGACCTAAAGTAAAAATTTTAGGCAATACACTTTTTTTAGATGCATTAAGCAACCAAATGGAAATTAAATAAGAAACCAAAGCACCTAAAAGGGGTGCCAAAACAATAAAAGAAATAATTATCAAAACTCCTGAAGGCATACCACCATCTTTACCTGGGGTGTACCAAGAAACAACACCAAATCCAGCATGTGCGATCGCGGCTCCTGCAAATCCACCAATCAAAGTGTGTGACGAACTAGAAGGAATTCCTTGCCACCATGTAAATAAATTCCAAATAATGGCCGCTATAACTCCAGCTAAAATCACAACAAGGTTTATGTCCATGGTATGCGCTGTTTTTGCAACGGTATCTGCTACGCCAAATCCAAAAACCCAAAATGCTAAAAAGTTAAAAAAAGCAGCCCAAACCACTGCTTGAAAAGGAGTTAACACTTTCGTAGCTACAATAGTGGCGATAGCATTTGCAGCATCGTGAAAACCATTAATGTAATCAAAAATAAGTGATAAAACGATTATTATTAGTAGTAGAGTAAATAACATAGTTACTATTTCGAGATGAAATGGTTAGAATTAAGAATGTTTTACAGCAATAGATTCTAAAACGCTAGCTGTATTTTTACATTTGTCAGCAGCAGATTCAAGTACAGATAAAACTTCTTTGTATTTGATAATATTCTTGGCGTCTTTCTCGTTTTCAAATAAATCAGCCACAGCTTTATCATAAACCATATCCGATTTATTTTCTAATTTATTGATTCGAGCACAAGCATCAGTAATGTTTTTTATTTTCTTTAGATTGCGTAATTCTCTTACGGCAATATCGATATTCTGACAGGCTTCTAAGTTAATTTCTGTAAGTTTACGAATCGACTTAGTAATTTTATCTACTTGATACAATTTAATTCTACTAGCTGCCCCATTTAAGTGTCCAACAACAGTGTCGATAGCTGTTATTAAAGCATAAATATCTTCTCTATCAAAAGGAGTAATGAAATTTCTACTCAATTCTAAGTTGGTTTGTCTTGT
>CAIRNC010000357.1 GCA_903879875.1 uncultured Bacteroidota bacterium | reverse complement strand
TTAATTATTCAACGGATATTTAACTTTTCAATTTATGAGTTTGCATTTTTGTTAATTAGTAAAAATAAATAATTTTAAATACCCTCTACGGATTCGACTCCCCTCTCCATCGGAGAGGGGTTGGGGGTGAGGAAAAAACATGAACTTAAATCAAATACATAACGTCTATTTTATAGGAATCGGAGGAATCGGAATGAGTGCTTTGGCGCGGTATTTCAAAACTATCGGTAAGAATGTGTCTGGTTATGATAAAACGGAAACCGAACTTACAAAAGAGTTGGCATTAAGTGGCATCAACATTCATTTTGAAGATGATATAAATTTAATTCCTACAGATTATTATACTGAAAATACGTTAGTTATAATTACTCCTGCAGTTCCTAAAAGTCATTCGGAATGGAATTATTTTTTAGAAAGAGATTTCAATGTTAAAAAAAGAGCCGAAGTTTTAGGTATTATAACCAAAGACACCTTTTGTTTTGCCGTTGCTGGAACTCATGGAAAAACAACGACATCCAGTATTTTAGGACATATTTTATATGAAAGTGGCGCTGATGTAACTTCGTTTTTAGGAGGAATTGTAGAAAATTATAATTCTAATTTAATTGGAAATGGAAAAACGATAACTGTTGTTGAAGCCGACGAATTTGACCGTTCTTTCTTGCATTTGTATCCCAATATTGCTTGCATCACCTCTATGGATGCCGATCATTTGGATATTTATGGAGATAGTGCAGCCATTGAAGCTTCATTCGTAGAATTTGCCGATAAAATTTCTGACAAAAGCCAACTTTTCATTACGAAAAACTTACCTTTAGAAGGGGTTACAGTTGCGGTAAATGAAGATGCCAATTTCAAAGCTTTCAATGTTAGAATTGAAAATGGAAATTATGTTTTTGATGTTCAAACACCAACAGAAATTATAACAAATTTACAATTCGGTTTGCCCGGAAAACATAATCTAACCAATGCCTTGATGGCTTTGGCAATGGCAAAAACATTCGGAACTTCCAATGAGGCAATTGCAAAAGCATTAAAATCGTTCAAAGGAATTAAGAGAAGATTTTCGTATCAAATAAAAGAAACGGAATTGGTATATATTGATGATTATGCGCATCATCCAACAGAAATAAATGCGGTACATCAAGCGGTTTCCGAATTGTATCCAAATCAAAAAGTGTTGGCTATTTTTCAACCGCATTTGTTCAGCAGAACCAAAGATTTTGCAGATGATTTTGCGAAAAGCCTTTCTGCTTTTGACGAAGTATTGTTATTAGATATTTATCCGGCACGGGAATTACCGATGGAAGGAATAACATCGGAATGGTTGTTAGGAAAAATGACAAATCAACATAAAAAAGTAGTTTCCAAATTGGATTTGATTTCGATAATATTGGAAAGTGACGCGAAAATTATAGTAACTATTGGAGCAGGAGATATTGGAGAATTAGTTACAAAAATAAAGGGAGCGCTTTTGAATAAATTGTAGATTAATAGGAATAAAAGCATTCAAATTAATACATAAAAATAGACATACGTTATTAATAAATTTTCCGTTTGGAAATAGAAGTAAAATGAAAAATATAAATTGGATAAATATTTGGATAAATGTGAGGTTAGTACTTATGCTAGTTTTAATAATAACCATGTATTCATTTACATCTATTAGAAATGAACAAAGAAAATTAACAAAAACGGAAGTAGTGTTCATTGGCGATGAAACGCATTTTTTAACGCTAAAGGCGGTTAATAAATTGTTAATAGAAAATAATGAAGATGTAAAAAGAATCCGAAAAGTTGAGTTAGATTTGAATAAATTGGAAAAATCCATCAATAACAACAATATGGTCGAGAAATCGGAAGTATTTGTGAGTATTGATGGCGTGCTAAAAGCTGTAGTAAAACAAAAAACGCCTGTAGCTAGAATCTTCGAGTTGGACAGTTCTTTTTATATTGACTATCAAGGAAATAAAATGCCTTTATCTCCGATACATTGCGCAAGAGTTCCGCTAGTTTCAGGGGAAATTAACAACAAAAATAAGAAAGAATTAAGTGAATTATTTCGATATATTTTTGAAGATGATTTTTTGAAAAAGAACATTATTGGAGTGCAAATTTATCCAAATGGAGCCCTTTTGATGAGCAATAGAAATTACAAATATGACATTGATTTTGGACGAGCAATAAGTGTGGATAAAAAATTTAATAATTACAAAGCTTTTTTTCAGAAAGCAGTTCAAGATAGTTCAATCAACAAGTACAAAAGAATAACATTGAGGTATACGCAACAAGTGGTTTGCACAAAATAAAAGGGTATGGAAAAAGAAAATATTGCTGTAGGTTTAGACATTGGGACAACTAAAATTGTCGCCATGATTGGCAAGAAAAATGAGTATGGAAAATTAGAAATTTTGGGAGTTGGAAAATCCAAAAGCCTTGGCGTAAAAAGAGGTGTTGTTGATAACATAACTCAAACCATTCAATCCATTCAGCAAGCAATTGATGAGGCAGAAATTAAGTCAGGTTACAAAATTAAAGACGTAGTAGTTGGAATTGCTGGTCAACACATCCGTAGTATTCAACACAGCGATTATATTTCTAGAAGCAATCCAGAAGAGGTGATTGGAGATAAAGATATTGATGTTTTAATCAACCAAGTACATAAATTAGCCATGCTTCCAGGTGAAGAAATCATTCATGTATTGCCACAAGAATTCAAAATCGATGGGCAATCCGAAATCAAAGAACCTATTGGAATGTGTGGTGGAAGATTAGAATCCAGTTTTCATGTTGTTGTTGGGCAAGCTTCGTCGATTAGAAATGTAGGAAGATGTATCCAAAGTTCGGGTATTGATTTATCTGGATTAACTTTAGAACCTTTGGCTTCAGCCGATGCAGTTTTGAGTCAAGAAGAAAAAGAAGCCGGTGTAGCCTTAATTGATATTGGTGGAGGAACAACCGATTTAGCCATTTTCAAAGACGGAATTATACGTCATACAGCTGTAATTCCATTCGGAGGAAACGTAATTACGGATGATATCAAAGAGGGTTGTTCGATTATTGAAAAACAAGCCGAATTACTAAAAGTGAAATTTGGTTCTGCTTGGCCGGGAGAAAACAGAGATAACGAAATTGTTTCTATTCCAGGATTAAGAGGACGTGAGCCGAAAGAAATTTCCTTGAAAAATTTATCAAAAATAATTCACGCAAGAGTTGTTGAAATTATTGAACAAGTTTTTGTTGAAATTAAAGCTTATGGACATGAAGATCCAAGAAAAAAATTAATTGCAGGAATTGTATTGACTGGTGGAGGTGCTCAATTGAATCACATCAAACAATTGGTAGAATACATCACTGGAATGGATACTAGAATTGGATATCCAAACGAACATTTAGCAGGTAATTCGGACGAAGAAATTTCTAGTCCATTATATGCTACAGCTGTTGGATTAGTAATGAATTCAATTCAAAACGGTACACAAAGTGCTATTAGAATTTCCGTAGCAGAACCAGAAAAAGCTCCAGTTTACAAAGCTCCAGTTGTTGATATAATAGAAGTTGAAGAAGAAAAAATAGAAGAAGTTAAGCAGCAATATGTAGCTCCAATTGAATCAACAGAAGGGAAAATAAGAAGGTCGTTTTTTGATAAATATGTTGACAAAATCAAAGAATTTTTAGACAACGCGGAGTAAATTTAGAAGAGAAAAAGATTAAAAAAATATATAAATACCATAAATCATGACAAGTATTTCATTTGATTTACCAAAGAACCAATCCAACGTAATTAAAGTTATCGGTGTTGGCGGTGGCGGAAGTAACGCCATCAATCACATGTTCAAACAAGGTATTAAAGGCGTTGACTTCATCGTTTGTAATACCGATTCGCAAGCGCTTCAAAACAGCGGCGTACCCAACAAAATTCAGTTAGGTGTAAACTTAACCGAAGGTCTTGGAGCAGGTGCTAATCCAGAAGTAGGGCAACAATCCGCTATTGAAAGCATTTCTGAAATTGAAAAAATGTTGGACAGCAATACCAAAATGGTTTTTATCACTGCTGGAATGGGTGGAGGAACAGGAACTGGTGCTGCACCCGTTATTGCTCAATTAGCGAAAGAACGTGATATTCTTACAGTTGGAATTGTTACTATTCCATTTCAATTTGAAGGAAAAGTACGTCAAGAACAAGCATTACTTGGAGTAGAAAAATTGAGAAAACAAGTCGATTCATTAATTGTTATCAATAATAATAAATTAAGAGAAGTATACGGAAATCTTGGTTTTAAAGCTGGTTTTTCTAAAGCGGATGAGGTATTAGCAACTGCATCTCGTGGAATTGCAGAAGTAATTACTCATCATTATACTCAAAACATCGATTTAAGAGATGCAAAAACAGTATTGTCAAACAGCGGCACAGCCATTATGGGTTCTGCAACGGCTGTGGGCGAAAACAGAGCAAAAGAAGCGATAGTTTCAGCATTGGATTCACCATTGTTAAATGATAATAAAATCACTGGAGCTAGAAATGTTTTATTGCTTGTTGTTTCAGGAACCAACGAAATTACTATTGACGAAATTGGCGAAATCAATGACCACATCCAATCAGAAGCGGGGCATAATGCCAATATTATCATGGGTGTTGGTGAAGACGAATCGCTTGGAGATGCTATTGCAGTAACTATTATTGCTACCGGTTTCAACAAAGAACAACAAAATGGAATTGTTGATCCCGAACCTAAAAAAATCATTCATTCTTTAGAAGATGAGCAAAAGTTGACTCATAATTTGTCTCAAAAAGTAATCTCTTCTTTTGATTTTTTGACAGAAATCCCATCATCGAATAGCGAAGAAAAAATCGTTCATGATTTGATGGAAGAGGTAGTTTTCGAAACTAAAGTAGAAGAAACACCTATAAAAGTAGAACCTACTTTTGATTACAATTTAGTACCAACAACCGAATTTATTAAAAATTTAGATGTTACTTTTGAAATTGTTTCTCCAGTAAAGGAACAAGATTTCTATTTTACAACTCCAGAAGTTCGTGAAATAAAAGTTACTGAACCAAAATATGTAGCTCAAGAGGAAGAACAAATTACGTTTTCATTTGATTTGCCAATCCATAAAGTAGCTGCTCCAATTGAGGATAGCAAAATTTTGTTTGAATTAACAAATGAAACTAAAGAAATTGTAGTAAACCAACCGGTTCAAGTGGTTCCAATGACAGAATTGAATGAAAGTGGCGTGATTCGTTATTCTCTAGAAGAATATATGGAAGTTGAAAACAGTCTTTTGGGATCAAAGCCAGTACTAGATAAAGTTGCTGAGCCAGAAAACGAAGAATTGAACCTCACTCTTAAAACAGTGACTTCAACACCATCTTATTTTGATGCTAACGATAACATTTCACCAACCGAAATGTCCATTGAAGAAATGTCGAGATTACGTTCAGAAGAAAGACGTAGAAAATTAAAAGATTTTAACTACAAATTTCACAATAATCCATCAAAAGTGGATGAATATGAAAAAGAGCCTGCTTACAAAAGATTAGGTGTGGAGCTAACAAATGCGGTTTTTAACAACAATAAATCAAGAACATCTTTAGGTACAGATAGCAATGACGATGTGCAATTGCGTTCCAACAATTCATTTCTTCATGACAACGTAGATTAAAAAAAATCAACTCACTTTATAACCCGAAAACAGTAATGATTTCGGGTTATTTTTTTTATATTTGCAGCTGTTAGTTTGCAAACGACTTTATGCCTTAAAACCGAAATGTAAATCAACA
Source organism: uncultured Bacteroidota bacterium (assembly GCA_903879875.1). Taxonomy (GTDB): domain Bacteria; phylum Bacteroidota; class Bacteroidia; order Flavobacteriales; family Flavobacteriaceae; genus Flavobacterium. Next base: position 10,838 of record CAIRNC010000357.1, on the reverse strand, counting down.
ATTAATAGATTAAAATTTAGATTATGAGTTTAGCAACACAAATCATGGACGAGTTAAAAACAGCCATGAGAGCCAAAGATACAGTAGCTTTAGAAGCTTTAAGAGCAATAAAATCAGAACTTTTATTAGCACAAACGGCTTCTGGAAGCAAAGAAGAAATTTCTGCTGAAGAAGAAATAAAGTTGTTACAAAAATTAGTAAAAACAAGAAAAGACAGTGCGAAAATCTTTACGGAACAAAATCGAATGGACTTAGCCGAACCAGAATTAGCTCAAATTGCAGTAATAGAAAAGTTTTTACCAGCGCAATTAAGTGAAGCTGAAGTAGAAGCAGTAATTGCAAAAATAATAGCAGAAACTGGAGCTTCAGGAATTGCTTCGATGGGAAAAGTAATGGGAATTGCCGCTTCACAATTGGGTGGAACAGCAGAGGGGAAAACCATTTCAACCATTGTAAAAAAATTATTAGTATAGTTAAATAATATTATGGCTGCGTAGTTCAACTGGATAGAATATCAGATTTCGGCTCTGATGGTTGCAGGTTCGAACCCTGCCGCGGTCACTTAATAAGCCAGCTTTAGAAATTTTCTAAACCTGGCTAAAATTCATAAAAAACACTTTTAGTCCTTTAAGAGTGTTTTTTAATATCAAGATTTCTCTAAAGTTTCAATTTGCTTTTCAAAATATAAATAATTAACATTTCTAAAAACCTGATTTGTTTTTTCGTTTTTATTTAAATAAGATTTACATATTTCTCTGTTTGAGAGAAGATAAGAAGTAGCATGCTTTTTTTCTAATTCAAGAGATTTTATATAGGATTCTAATGCTACTTGATGTGCAGTTAACCTACTTTTATTTAAATTAATTTCATTTGAAACAACTTTAGGTTCAATTTCAATAGCCTTCTTTTGATCAATAATCGCACCGCTAAAGTCTCTTAAATCGGCTTTATTTTTACTCCTTTCAACATAGGCATCTACGTTATTAAAATTCAACTCAATCGCTTTATTGCAATCTATAATTGAACCAAAGAAATCTTCTAAATTATTTTTACATCGTGCTCTATCACTATAATGTATGCTAGAGCTAGGATTTAATAAAATGGCAATAGTGTAATCCGAAATGGCGCCTTTGAAATCATATATAGACTCTTTACAAGCAGCCCTAGTTGCATAAAATTTATCGATTGTACTTTTTAATTCAATAGCCTTTGCAAATTCAGCAATGGCTCCATTGTAATCAAGTAGATTTTTTTTATCAATTCCTCTATTAAAATAATATTCAGCCTTTTGATTAACATTTGAAAATCTTAAAACTAATTTTGATGTTAATATTTTTAAACGCATCATTTTTCTATTTTTGGTTTCCCTGTCTAAAATTTTAAATTTTTTAAATATTGGCTGAGAAGATAAAAGGTTTTAACATCTAAGGGAATTTAAAACGAAAATCTAAATTAACAAAAGCCAATTTTCAATAAAGCATTCAATCTTGAATATTAATTATAATAAGAGTCAAATTATGAAAACTTTACAGATCCAATTAATTAATACAACCACTAAATCAGGTGCAATATATACTTTACTAAATGCAATTAAAAAATAGGTCACGAAACTACCAAAATAAGTCACGAAAACTATTTTATTTAAAAATTGAAAAATACTCAAAAGGAATGTCAAACCCTAAATATTGACTTTTAACTTAAATAACAATACTTATAAATTAAAAACATTTATTATTAGTTTCCGTTACAATGCCAATCTGGCTGTGAGTATAACTACATTAATAGGCGTAATTTCTGACTTTAAATTGACTATCCTACCAGTTCAATTTTATTTAGATTTTCAAATCGGCTAGTGCTATCCAATATTAAAAGCAGATTAACGGTTAAGGATGAGATGAAACCGTATGCTAATAGAACTAAAAAAACCGACATCTATAACATAAACCATTTTTAAATTACAAAAAAACAAGAGAATAACACCTTCATTCTTCATTCTTTCGACAATTAAAAACACTTATGGCTGTGATAAGGTGTTGTTAAAATCGAGACAAACACAATTTCGAATTTCAAAGAATTTAGCTCTTAGTGGCTAATTTTCAATTGTAAAAAAAGAATAAAACCCATATTCCCGTTGGGATTTGAGCGATATAAGAGTTTAGCAAATAGAACATTATAGATAGAGACGCTATTTATAACGTATCATTCAATAAACTAATTGTCAATTGTATAGAAATCAATAATGAATTTATACTTAGAAATTCTAATTTTTGATTAATGGCTAATGTATATATTGTAAAGTATATTAGAAGGTTTACCTTGATTTTATCTCGAATAATTAGGAGCTTCTTTGGTAATCGTTACATTGTGCGGATGACTTTCGTTGATTCCGCTTGCTGTAATACGAACAAATCTTCCTGTAGTTTGTAAAGTAGCAACATCTTTGGCTCCACAATACCCCATCCCTGCTCTTAAACCTCCTATGAATTGCTGCATACTCTCTTCAAGTTCTCCTTTATAAGGCACTCGCCCTACAATTCCTTCTGGAACAAGTTTTTTGACATCATCTTCAACATCTTGAAAGTAGCGATCTTTTGAACCTTCTTGCATAGCTTCAACAGAACCCATTCCGCGATAGGATTTGAACTTTCTTCCTTCAAAAATAATAGTTTCCCCCGGAGATTCTTTGGTGCCAGCCAATAAAGACCCTAACATCACACTGTCAGCACCTGCTGCAATAGCTTTAGGAATATCACCCGTATAACGGATTCCGCCATCAGCAATTACAGGAATTCCAGTGCCTTTTAAAGCTTCTGCAACTTCTAATACTGCCGAAAATTGAGGAAAACCAACACCAGCAATTATTCTTGTCGTACAGATAGATCCTGGTCCAATACCTACTTTTACACCATCAGCGCCATTTTCGACTAAAAACAAAGCAGCTTCGGGCGTAGCAATATTACCGACAATAACATCTATTTGAGGAAATTTACTTTTTATATCTTTTAAAACCGTTACCACTCCTTGAGAATGTCCGTGAGCAGTGTCGATAATTATAGCATCAACCCCCGCATTTACAAGAGCCTCTGCCCTATTCACCGCATCGGCAGTAACACCAATGGCTGCGGCTACTCTTAATCGACCAAATCGATCTTTATTCGCAATAGGTTTTTGAGTAAGTTTGGTAATGTCTCTAAAAGTAATGAGCCCAACTAATTTATAATTGGCATCTACCACCGGTAGTTTTTCTATTTTATTGCCTTGCAAAACCACTTCGGCTTGCTCCAGCGATGTACCTTCGGCTACTGTGATTAAATTTTCGCTAGTCATTACTTCCACAATTGGACGTGCGCTTAGCTTTTCAAAACGCAAATCTCTATTGGTTACAATGCCTTTTAGCATTTGATTTTCGTCAACAATTGGAATCCCACCAATGCCAAATTCTTTCATTGCATTTTTGGCGTCCCCCACAGTAGAAGTTAGCGGTAATGTTACAGGGTTAATTATCATTCCCGACTCAGCGCGCTTTACTTTTCGAACTTTAGCGGCTTGTTGTTCAATCGTCATGTTCTTGTGCAAAACCCCTATGCCCCCTTCTTGAGCCATTGCAATGGCCATTGCACTTTCGGTAACGGTGTCCATAGCAGCCGAAACTATTGGCACATTGAGCGAAATGTTTTTTGAAAATTTTGATTGAATACTGACTTCTCTAGGAAGCACATTGGAGTAATTTGGAACCAATAAGACATCATCGTAAGTTAAGCCTTCACTGATGATTTTGGAGTTGTATGTTGTCATTGCAATTGTAGTTAAATTGCAAGCAAATGTACGCCTTTTTTTAAATAAAAAAACATAAGAAAAAACAAAAAAAGCTTCCGTCGATTTTACCCAACGGAAGCCTTTTGAACTATAATATTATATTATACGTTAAATCGAAAGTGCATTACGTCACCATCTTTTACAACATATTCTTTTCCTTCTACTTTAAATTTACCTGCTTCTTTACATTTGGCTTCAGAACCATAATGTATGAAATCTTCATACGAAATTACTTCTGCACGAATAAAACCTTTTTCAAAATCGGTATGAATTACTCCTGCAGCTTGTGGTGCTGTAGCACCAATATTGATGGTCCAAGCTCGAACTTCTTTAACACCTGCAGTGAAATAAGTTTGTTGTTTTAATAATTTATAAGCGGCACGAATCAATACAGATGCACCGGGTTCACTCAATCCCATATCTTCTAAAAAAACTTGACGCTCTTCGTAGCTTTCTAATTCTGTAATGTCAGCTTCGGCACCTACCGAAAGGATAATTACTTCAGCATCTTCATCTTTTACCAATTCACGAACCTGATCGACATATTTATTTCCATTTACCGCCGAATTTTCATCCACGTTACAAACATATAAAACCGGTTTTGAGGTAATCAATTGAAAATTTTCAAACAATACTTCTTCGTCAAAATTTTGTGGAATTACCGTACGTGCTGATTTTGCTTGAAGCAAAGCTTCTCTAATTCTATCTAAAAGCCCTTTTTCGGTTTGCGCTTCTTTATTTCCTGTTTTAGCAGCACGATTGACTTTTTCAAGACGCTTTTCAACCGTTTCTAAATCTTTCAATTGCAATTCGATATCAATTGTTTCTTTGTCACGAATGGGGTTTACATTTCCATCAACGTGTACAATATTATCATTATCAAAACAACGCAAGACATGAATGATAGCATTACATTCTCTAATATTTCCAAGAAATTGATTACCTAAACCTTCCCCTTTGCTAGCCCCTTTTACCAAACCAGCAATATCAACGATATCAACTGTAGCCATTTGAATACGCTCAGGTTTTACTAATTCTTCTAATTTTGCCATCCTCGAATCGGGCACGTTTACTACACCAATGTTTGGTTCAATGGTACAAAAAGGAAAATTAGCACTCTGCGCTTTCGCATTGGACAAACAATTGAACAATGTTGATTTTCCTACGTTTGGTAACCCTACAATTCCTGCTTTCATGATATTTATTTTACGATCTTCCTTTATAGATGACGGTTTGATTTGATTTTTAAAAGTGTGCAAATATAAGATTTACACGCATTAAATCAATCATAATTACTATATTGTTTATTCATTAAAATTGCTAAAAAAAAAGAAGCCATCCTTTGGAGATGACTTCATATTTAATATTTTTGATATTCTAAATACCAGCTACAATGGCAGCAAAATCAACTGCTTTTAATGCTGCTCCTCCAATTAACCCACCATCAACATCGGGTTTTGAAAAAATTTCTTTTGCATTATCAGGTTTAACGCTTCCACCATATAGTATCGAAACATCTTCAGCTATAGCACTTCCAAATGCTTTTCTAACGGTTTCTCTAATAAACTCGTGCATTTCTTGCGCTTGTTCTGGACTTGCTGTTTCGCCTGTACCAATAGCCCAAACAGGTTCATAAGCTAAAATGATATTTTCCCATGATTTTGCTTCGATATGGAACAAACCATCTCTTAATTGGTTTTCAACAATATTAAAATGATTACCCGATTGACGGTCTTTTAGTTCTTCTCCAAAACAAAATATAGCTGTCATTTCATGTTTGATTGCCGTATCTACTTTGAAAGCAATCAGCGCATCTGATTCATGAAAATAAGCTCGACGTTCAGAATGCCCAAGTATTACAGTGTTAACCCCAATGCTTTTAAGCATATCAGCAGAAATTTCACCTGTATAAGCTCCACTTTCCGCTTGGTGCATATTTTGGGCAGCAACGTCTATATTTGTAAATTGTAAATGTTCCACTGCTGAAGCCAAATTCACAAAAGTTGGTGCTACAATAAGACGAACTTCTTTGTCTGTTGGTAATTTGTCGATTAAGTCGTTTAATAAATCTTCGGTTTCTTCAGCATTTTTGTGCATTTTCCAATTGCCTGCAACTATTTTAGTTCTCATTTTATATTTATTTTAATGTTTGTAAAGTTGAATTTATTTTGTCAAAATCAGTTTCAATGGCTCTATATAGTACAATTTCACCCTTCTTATTAATTAGTATATATCGCGGAATCCAATCTAAATTGATAGCTTTTCCAAAAGTCCCTTTCATGCCATCTTTATCTGAAACCCAAAAATGATTGCCTGACAATTGATGTTTAGCAATACCTTCTTGCCATTTTTCAAAAGTCTTATCCATGGATAGGAAAATATAAACTACTTCTGGATTCTTAGCTTGTAACTCTTTGATTTTAGGCATTGCTTTAACACAATCGCTACACCAAGAAGCCCATACTTCAACAACAATAGTTTTGTCTTTGTGTTGATTTAAAATGTCTTGAAATGAAATTTCACTTTTGTCAGAAGTTATTAAATTTTCCGAAAGTGCCTCTTTTGAAAATGAAGATTTTTGAGCCATAGTACAAGAAATTGTTGTTATTGAAATCAATAAGAGTAAAACGTATTTCATTAAAATTGTATTTAAAATTAAGAAGAACAAAGTTACATTTTAAATTTAAAAGGAAAGAAAGGAAATGCTTTTTTCAATTAAAAAAGGCTTCCGAAGAAGCCTTTTTTATTAAATAAATATATTATCGTCTTAAAGTAAAGTGCGATTTGAATTCTTTAGGTTCGCCATTCTCAATATAGGTAACTGTAAACCAATAATCGTCAGCTGGTAATGCTAGACCATTAAAAGTACCGTCCCATCCATCACTGTTTCCGGAAATTTGTTTTAACATTTTTCCATAACGATCGTATATAAATACTTGAGATGCCAATTGATTTTGAAGTCCTTGGATTTTCCACATATCATTAATTCCATCACCATTTGGTGAAAAATAGGCTGGACTATTCACTAAAGGAACTGGGATAGGAAGTGGTAAATCACCACAACCATTAATATCTATTACTGTAACCTCATGTGAAGTTGAATCCACATTTGTGAAAATGTTGCTTGTTTGTGGTGTTTGACCATCTAATGAGTAAACAAAGTTCGAACCATTTCCAGTTCCAGGATAAGGTACAGCATCTACTATTACAGTTTGATTATTTGTAAACCAACCACTAGTAGTGAAACTAACACTTACGGGTTTAGCAGATTGGATAACCGTTACTGGAATTGGCAACGAAGCACAACCAGAAACTCCACTAGCAGTAATAACTAAAGTATAGTTACCTGGTATCGTAGGTAAGAAATCAGGAGATGTACCAACTCCAACTGGCGGAGTGCTTGAATCTGTCCATAAGAAACTGTATAACGCAGCACTGTATCCACTACTAATTACTGGCGGAGTTATTTGTCCCGTTGTACTGTCAATACAAATAGTTCCTGATAGACCCAAAGCAATATGAGGTAATGGTACTACTGAAATTGTAACTGGTAGTATAACATTACAACTTGGTGTTGCTGTATTTGATACTTTAACATATATAGTACCTAAAGTTGTAGTAGTTGCAATAGCATTGGTATTGGCTGCAGCGTCTAGAGGTGTTGGATAATATGCAACAGTATAGATTGCTGGACTTTGAGTTCCTAAGACGGTGGATGTTAATGTTGTTACGTCAAATGAAGTAATATTATCGTCAATTCCATCTAAATCACAAACTGTAGTTAAAGCTACTGGAACAGGATTAGCAATCGGATTAACATTCACCGTTACATTAAATACAACTTCATCGGTACATCCAGAAGGAGAAGTTCCAAAAATATAAACCGGTTGTGAATTGTAAACATAAATTTGTCCTCCAGTATTAGCAGGAATGTTACCTCCTGACCCATTAGGTCCATTAAAATATTGTGCTCCTAGAGTGGTTAAAGCAGGCAATAAATAAGGACCGCAAGAAGGAACTCCATTTGGATAAATACTCAATGGATATGGATCATCAACATTATAGATTACAATTGATAATGTTTGGTCAATGGATGGGCAAGTATTTGGAGCAGTACCATTTACCGCATACACATGGATTAATTGATTCGTAGTGAATACAGTATTAGCTGTAATACTTGTGCCAGCACCATTTGCGCCTGTATAATAATTAGCCCCAACAGTAGTTAATGCAGGTAATGTATATGAATTACATACATTTACATTGGCATAATCAGAAGGAGCAATAACAGGGGTATAAGTAATTGTAATTACCATTGGCTCATAAGTTGTACATGGAATAGTACCGCTTTCGGCATAAGCATATATGGTTGTAGAGCTACTAATAACATTCCCAACAAAAAGTTCAACACGAGTTAAAGGATTATTTGTGGTATAATATTTAGTAGCTGGCGCAATTAATGCTGGTAAAATATAAGAATCACAAGCAAAAACCGGAGTTATTGGTGCAACCACAGGAGGATAGTCAATTATAACGTTAAACGCTAACTCAGCAGGACAATTTGGTGTTGTTCCCGTATCTGCATAAGCATATAAAGTTGTTGCAGTAGTTATTAAATCACCAGGGTTTTTTGTTTGATTTGCAACTGTCAATGGACCACCTGACAACGTATAATAAGCTGTTACAGGAGCAACATAACTAGGCAATGCATAAGAAGAACATCTTGTTTCAGAAGGAATTGTTGCAATTACTGGTGTATGATTTATAGTAACCGAAAAGGTATTACTAATAGCGCAGTTTGGTGTTGTTCCTGTTTCTGCATATACATAAGCAGTATCCGTATTTGTAATTGTTAAATTAGTTAATGGATTCAAGTGAGTTGCATCTGTGAAATAATTACCAACGGTTAAAGCAGGTAAAGTATATGTATCACATTTTACTATTGGCACTATTTCTGAAGGTACAAAAACTGGCGTATTATTAATAGTAATTACCCATGGAGTGTCTGCATGACAAACAATATCTCCAGCTGCATTACTACCAACAGAAACAAAAGGATAAAGTGTTATTGAGCTTGTAATCACTTCCCCTTGATTATGTTCTGGCAAACCTAAATTAGTTGTTTCATAATAATGTGAAACGGAACCACCAGTAGTCACAAACATTGGGTCAGTATAAAGAGGCAATGTGTAACTATCACATTTAGTCATTGGTGCAACTGTTCCAATTGTAGGCGTATTTCGTACGGTAATTACAAATTGAGCTACTGCAAAACAATTTGGTGTTGTTCCTGTTTCAGCATACGCATAAACCGTAGCACCAGGAGCACTTATTGTAGCAGCTGAATCTGTAAAAGGTGCAGTTGCCGTGGTATAAAAATGAGTTACCGGAACAGTGGATGTAATTGTGCTATAAGCTGGAAGCGTATATGAATCACAAGCTCCAATAGGCGCAATAGGCTGTATTATAGGTGTTTGATTGATTGTAATTAACATTGGCTCTTCATCAGAGCAAACTGTTGTTATTCCAGTAGCCAAAACTGTACCTTGTACTGAAGCGTAGGCATATAAAGTAGTTGTAGCAGTAATTACATTGCCTGGGAATTTTTCTCCAGCGACATTTCCTGCAACTGTTGGACCACCTGGGTTTGGATAATAATGAGTTACTGGGACAGTTGAAGTATAACTACTGTATGCAGGTAGTATATAAGAATCACACCTTGTTACTGCTGGTATAGCGCTAACTACAGGAGTACTCAAAATATTTACTGTAAACTTATCTTCTGACGAACAATCTACAGCACGAGGATCAGGGTTATAATAATAAACCCAGAAATCTTTGGTTGATGTAACAGGAGGATAAGTAGAAAGATTAATCTTAATATTTCCAGGTGTTGCTGGACCACCAGACATTGTATAGTAATCTCCTACGCCAGATATTGCAGGTAGGATGTAGCTATTACAAGCATACACATCTTCAATAGGAGTAACCTGACCAGCAAAAATAACAACCTTTATAGTAAGTTCATTAACACATGTATTGGGCGCTGGTAAATTATTACTTTCAAAAACAAAAATATCAGTATTTCCTAGAGCACAAATTGGTGTACCACCAGGAATTGCAGGATTTGTAGGTGAAGGACCTCCAGATGTAGCATAATAACTTCCATTCGGAGAAAGTGTAGGTAAGATGTAGCAAGGTGTAGCACTTGAATTACAAAGTGGTTGAGGACGTTCTATTATTTGAGGAAGTGAAGGTGTTTGATTAATAGTTATCGTAAATGGTACATCAAATTTACAAGCCACTCCAGAAGTAGTAGGCGTGGGACTATAATAATAAAAATAAAATGTTTTTGTAGATGTTACTGGATAACCAACGGGTCTTGGAGTTCCTGCACCATCAGCCAAAGTATAGTAACTACCTGCATGAGCAACTGCTGGTAAATAATACACATCACAACTGGATAAATCTGTCAAAGCAGGTGCCGGTGGCAATGGAGTAGTTATAATTGTAACTATAAAAGATATATTATCGGTACAATCTTGTCCTGTTATATGATAAAAAATAGTTGTAGTTTGCGTTATTTCCGTTAAGGCAGGTATTAAGTTTCCGCCTCCATTTGCTGCAGTTCTATATTCACCAACCGTTAAAACTGGAAGTGTGTAGGACGTACATTCTGTAACATCAGAAGGCACTGCAATATTTCCAATACCGATATATATTGTAAATGAAAGTTCAGATGTACAAACAGGTATTGTTGCAGATTTTTTCTGAACATAGATGGTAGTGGTTGCATTTATTGGGTTATCAGCTGCTGTAAAAAGTTGCGTATGTGCAGCATCTTTATAATATAAAACGCCAGGAATAGCACTTAATGGCAAAATATAACCTGGATTACAAAAACCTGAATTAGGGTAATTAGCAGAGTCCAAGTTTGTAAATGGGTTAATCGTTATTGTAAACGGTTGCTCTATAAAACAAGGAGCTGGCGTTGCTAATGGATCCGAAAAACCAACATAATA
>CAIRNC010000356.1 GCA_903879875.1 uncultured Bacteroidota bacterium | reverse complement strand
TATTTTTTTCAATTTTTTTTGGCACACATGAAGCAATCCCACTAATCTTGACATTAGGAATATTTAAAAAAGCCATAATTACTTCTGTTTTATAATTGAATAGAAACTAAAATATTATTTATTAGTTCTATTAACAACTTCTGTTAACAATTCTCCAACCGTTCTAATTTTCTTAAAATCTTCAGTTTCGATTACAATTTCAAACTCGTCATCTAACATTGCTATTACTGACAAATAAGCCAATGAATCCCATTCTTCATATTCTCTAAATTCATCATTTAAGTTGATTTCTTTGTCTTCAATTTCTAAAACTTCTTTGAATAAATCTAAAAATTTTGCTTCCATCTGTTTATTATTATTATGTTAGTTATTAAAAAGATATTAAATCATTATTATTTCTGGACAAACTACCCCCTCTGATTCAAAATAAATTGAACCCCAAGACAAACCTACACCGAACGCACAAGTTATTATATTTAATTTATCTTTCTGCAATTGTTTTGATAATCTTGTAACCATTGTTAAAGGAATCGATGAACAGGAAGTATTGCCATATTCATCTAAGGAGTAGGGTACTTTTTCTACTGGTGCTTTAATTTTCTTTCTGATTTTCTCTACCATGAATTTATTAGCTTGGTGGAATACAAAAAAATCAACATTTTCCATGTTAATATCAAATTTTTCAGCTAAAGACATTATACTCCTAGGACCTTTTGTTATGCCAAAAGTAAAAACGGCTGCTCCATCCATATAAGTTTGAAGGTTATTTCTTTTACTTCCATCTTCATATTCAATATAAATTTCTGATTCTGGCGAATAAAAATTTCTAAATCCTCCATCAGGAACTATAATTGCTTGGTGCCCTTTACCGTCAGTTGCTGTATGCACTTTTATACCTTCAACACCTTCTTTATATTCAATAGCTGTTGCAGTTCCAGCATCTCCAAATAAAGGATAAGAACCTTTATCAAAAGGTGATTTTGTCATTGTAGATGTGTCTCCTGCCAGCAATATACCTTTCTTGAAACCACCATTTTGCATTAAAGCTCCAATTGTAGCCATTCCGTGTATCCAACCTGAACAACCTAAAGATATATCCATAGTAAAGCAATCGTTAGCTAAACCTAATCTATCTTGAAGAATGCAAGAAGTTGCAGGGAAAATATAATCTCCAGTTTGAGATACAAATAACAAACAATCGATTTCATTTTTATCCCAATTTAATTCCTCAATTAATTTTTGAGCAGCAGTAAAGCACATGTCAGAAGTTCGAATATTCTGTCCTTTAACGGTATGTCGTTGTTTTACACCCGTGGTTTCAATAAACTTTTGGATTTGCTCAGCATTACCGAGTAATTCCAAGTCTTCATTACTTTCTATATGTTTCGGAACACAGGCTGAAAAACCCCGTATATTCACATTTTTGAATTGTTGAAAACCCATTTTGAAAATTTTTTATTTGCAAATATAATGAAAATATCTGCGGTTTAAATTAAATTGCAATTGGTTGTTTTAAATAAATTATCCATTCCTTCCCATATAACTTTGTTATCGAAATTTTTTGCCCAAACCAATCCGTTATTTCCTAATTTAGTTCTCAATTCTTCATTATTATACAATTGAATCATTGCTTCTTTAAGTTTATCAATTGATTTAACTTCAATCAATAATCCATTAAAATCTTTTGAAACAGCATCTCTACTTCCCGTTACATCTGTACTTATTACAGGTAAGCCCATAGCTGCTGCTTGAACAGATACATTTCCAAATCCTTCCCACCAAGCTGGTAGAATAAACACATCCATCAAGGACAAATACAAAGGCACATTGGATTGTGATCCTACCAAGTTTATCCCAGGATGATTTTTATATTTATCAATTAAAGTTTTATCTGAAATTTGAGCAAATTCAATGGGGCCAACAATTAACAACCTTAAATTATCATTATTTTTGTATAATTTATCAAATGCAAAATACAATTCATTAATACCTTTTCTATCAACTAATCTACCTACAAATCCAAATACAAAATTATTATTTGTATATTTTAGACCATTTTTCGTTTGAAGTTTTAAATTATTGTCAACTGAAATTGGATTAAATTTATCTAAATCAAATCCATTACTACTTCCTTTATTGATTACAATAGTTTTGCTTTCTAAAAAAAGGGAATTTTCTAAACCGAGCTGTTTTACAGATTCACTTATACAAATAATTCTATGAGAAAATTTAGCAGTAATTTTTTCCATCTTTAATAGAATTGCCCTTTTATTCCCTTTCTCATGTTCAAATCTGAAACCACGACAAGTGTAAATTCGTGTTTTTACACCAAGTAATTTTCCAGCAAACATTCCAAGCAAACTTACTTTTGGAGTACCTAAATTAATTACATCCGGCCTAATTCTTGCAAAATGTATAAATATTTGAAATAATGCTTTTAAATCACTGAATAATGAAATCTCTCTTTCAAGTTGAACAGCAAGAAGTTCACAACCTTCTCGTTCACAATATTCGATAACCCTTTCGGTCTTAGGTGCTAATAGATATGTTTTGTATCCAATTTCTTTAAAATACTTAAGTTGTCCTTCTATTAAAACTACACTACCTGGAGCAGTTATTCCTACAATTAATTTTTTCATAATTTGGACTTACTCGTTTAAATCTTTTATATTAATGTTGAAATATTTTACAATACTATTTAATTGTTCATCATTTCCTCCTTCTAAAACATTAAATGTTACTAATTTTTCAATTTGACTTGACTTTACAGTAATTGGGTCTTTATTGTATTTATTATTTGTAACTACTTTTTTATTATTTAAAAAACACATCATTTTAAGCCATAAATCATCTGCGTGAAAAGCAATTTGTTTTATTAAATCTTTATTATTAAATGCAAAAAACAAATCACTTTTTTTATAAATCGTTCCAAAACCACCTGTTTGAACAATTGAATGTGATGGAATATTTGTTGTAACATTATGTTTCCATTTTCTATATGGTAAAATGGAATTTGAATTAAATTGAATTTGATGTGCTCTATTTGTGGCAATACAATTTGGATGAAGATTTTTAATTGCAATTAAATTCTTTAATAAATCTTTATCATAGTATAAATCATCATCTAATGTTATAATAAATTCATTTGGAAATTTTTCAAGTGCAAAAAGATATTTTTTATGGGATCTTATATCTTCTTCACAAAAAGTTATTGTCAAACCTCTTTCTTTTAATTTCAGTAAACTTTCAGGAATTTTTTTATCTGGAAATTGTGATTCTGCCAGCCACAAAATTATTTTATCTGGTTTAAAAGATTGCCGTAGAATTGTCTCAACGGTAATCCAAACATCATTAATTCTAGCAGGAAATGAAGTCAAGGATACGATATATTTCTCTGCTCTTTCTGTTGTATTTAATCCGAAACCAGCAGTTTTTGTAGTTTTTAAAAAGTAATTTGGGACAAACTTGTCAAAAATAATTTTAATTAGCTTGGCTAATAATCGATTTATAATTTTTCCAAAAATTCCTATTCTAGAGAAATCAGGTAACCAATAATAAATAGCGTAAATAAAATTCATATATATAATTTCTTAATCTCTATTTTAAAATAAAATCCAAATACATCTTACCAATATTGTCTAAAGAATATTTATTATTTAACCGTTTTGCATTTTCGGATAATTCATTTCTTTTAGATTCGTTCTTCATTAAATAATTTATTTTAATAGCCAAATCGTTAATATCGTTATTTTTAATTACAAACCCATTTACTCCGCATGCACCGGTTGCGGTTCGGCAGCAATCGCCGCTTGCACCTTGGCCACGCTGTCCGCGTTTGTGTTGACCCACTGAAGGCCC
>CAIRNC010000355.1 GCA_903879875.1 uncultured Bacteroidota bacterium | reverse complement strand
AGCAATCAAACGGGAGAAAGACGAAAGCAAACTTAAAAATCTGGGAATGGATTTGGCCAATCTGAAAGACGACCGAAACGAAGTCTTCACCAAATGGAAATCTGAGAAAGATGTGGTCGATAATATCCAAGCGGTAAAAACCGAAATTGAAGACTTTAAATACGAAGCCGAACGTGCCGAACGTGAAGGTGATTATGGAAAAGTAGCCGAAATTCGTTATGGAAAAATCAAAGAAGCCCAAGAACGATTGGAGGCATTCCAAAAACAATTGGCCGCAGATCAGTCTGGAGGAACTTCCTTGATAAAAGAAGAAGTGACACGTGAAGACATTGCCGAAGTCGTGGCCAAATGGACCGGAATTCCCGTGATGAAAATGCTGCAGGGTGAAAGAGAAAAACTCTTGCATCTGGAAGCCGAATTACACAAACGCGTCGTGGGTCAGGAAGAAGCCATCGAAGCCGTGAGCGATGCCGTTCGACGAAGCCGTGCCGGATTGCAAGATATGAAAAAACCTGTGGGAACCTTCCTTTTCTTGGGAACTACTGGTGTTGGAAAAACCGAATTAGCGAAAGCCTTGGCCGAATATTTATTCGACGATGAAAACGCAATGACCCGAATCGATATGAGCGAATACCAAGAACGCCACAGCGTGAGCCGATTGGTTGGTGCGCCTCCGGGATATGTAGGTTATGACGAAGGCGGACAATTGACCGAAGCCGTTCGTAGAAAACCGTATTCTGTAATATTATTAGATGAAATCGAAAAAGCGCATCCCGACACTTTCAATATCTTGTTGCAAGTCTTGGACGAAGGACGATTGACGGATAATAAAGGACGTTTAGCCGATTTCAAAAACACGATTATCATCATGACTTCTAATATGGGAAGCCAAATCATTCAAGAGAAATTTGAAAACTTGAAAGGAAGTATCGAAGCCGCCACCGAACTCGCAAAGGTAGAAGTTTTGGGCTTGTTGAAACAAACCGTGCGCCCCGAGTTCATCAACCGTATTGACGAAATTGTAATGTTTACGCCATTGACCCATGCCAATATTGCTCAAATCGTAGGCTTGCAACTCAAATCGGTTATCAAAATGTTAGCACTACAAGGCATCACGATGGACGCCACTCCCGAAGCAATTGATTATCTTTCTAAAAAAGGATATGACCCACAATTTGGTGCCCGACCCGTAAAAAGAGTTATTCAAAGAGAAGTGCTGAACGCTTTATCCAAAGAAATTTTGGCAGGAATCATCACCACCGACAGCATCGTTTTGATAGATTTATTTGATGGAAAATTGGTTTTCAGGAATCATAGCGAGTTGGTAAGTTAATCGAAGAAATTCAGTTTGTATATAAAACACTGGTCGAAAGGCTGGTGTTTTTTTATTTTTACGAATGTGAAATGAGATGAAATTTTGGATTTAAATTTACACGGGATTATTTTTATATATTTGGAAGAATATACGCTGATTTTTTTCAATAGGATTTATGATTGTATAACATTTAAAAAAAACACATGAAAGAAACAATTTCTGTATTTAGAAAATTTCCTACTAGAGAACAAGCAATGGAATTAGAAGATTTATTAAATCAGAATAATATTCGCACTCAAATAACAGATAATATTGCACCTGTAGATACTTCGTTCTCGGGAAATACTTTACAAAATCAATACGAAGTTAAAATTCTATTAAGTGATTTTGACAAAGCTGAAAAAATCTTAGAAAATGAAGCTGATAACTTAATTGGACAAGTAGATAAAAATCATTATTTGTTTGATTTTACAGATGATGAATTATACGAAATTCTTTTAAAAGCTGATGAATGGAACGAATTAGATTATAAATTAGCACATAAAATTCTCTCTCAAAGAGGAAAATCGATTGATGCGGAATTGCTAAAAGCGCTGAAAAAGCAACGGTTAGAATCATTAGCAAAGCCAGAAGGGAATCAAAAACCATGGATAATTGCAGGCTATTTTCTTGCCATACTTGGAGGGTTTTTGGGAATTATTATAGGCTATTCTTTATGGACATCTAAAAAATCATTACCTAATGGTCAAAAAGTATACTCCTATGCTGAAACTGACAGATTACATGGAAAAATCATATTTTATTTTGGCATAATTCTATTTCCTTTTTATATAATTTTAAAAATTTTAACTCAAATTTAAAATGTCACATAACTGTTAGATTTTCGATATAAAACTTCTCAAATACTACAATTATTAATACTGTTCATGCCCTATCGCTAAAAAGTAGTATATTTGGGATTACTTAATCTTTTAAACTTTTATGAAAAATTGTTTCTTTTTTATTTTCTTGTTTGTATCGCATTCGTTCCTTTTTAGTCAAACATTTCCAGTTACAAAATCAATCCCAAAGACAATTACAAAGTTTGGAGTTTCCTTTCAAGATGATTATACCTGGCTAGAGGATATGAAATCAGATGAAACAAAAAATTGGACTAATACTCAAGATGAAGTCATTAATTTGCAATTTGTAGAAATAAAAAAAAAGTATGATGCGATAAATAAAATAAAAGAATATAATCATTACTCTTCCAGCGGTCTTCCAACAAAGAAAGAAGCCTATTACTACTCAATGTATATAAAAGATAAAGACGAGCCAAGTGCTTTATTTTATAGAAAAGACCTAAATGCCAATTCAATAGAACTTTTTAATCCTTTTAAAATATATAAAAGTACAAATACCGTTTTGACAGATTATAGTCCATCTAAAAACTCAAAATATATAGCTTGTAAAGTAAGTTTAGACGGTAGTGATAGAAATGAAATCCGATTTGTTGCTATTGATTATATCAAAAATCTTGAAGACAAAATTTCAAATGTAAAGTTTTCTAAAATTGTATGGAATTATGATTCTGGTATTTTTTACAAACGAAATGCCAATCAAAATACATTTGCTAAAGACTCTACTTACCAGTTATATTATCACAAATTAGGAACCAATCAGGATGAAGATAAATTGGTTTTTGACGCTACAAAAACGAGAAATAGCTTCACCTATTTTACCAAAAAAGACCGCCTTTTCATAATCGAACAAGATAACAAAACCGAAGCAAAAAATTACTATTACGCATCATTGAAAGATGAAGAGTATAAACTTGAAAAATTTATTGATTCGGATGATTCTAAATTTACATTATTATATTACAGTAATAATAAAATTTACTTTTCGGGTAAAGATTATGATTGGGGAGAAATTAGAACCTTTTCTATTTCTAACAGAGCTGATGAAAGTGTATTAATTCCTCAGCTATATAATAACTTACTTGTTGATTCTTACTTTTCAGAGGGTTATATCTTTTGTAAATACAAAACAGTAGGCAAAAATTATGTCATAGCTTATAAAGAAAATGGTGAATTTATTAGAAAAATAGATTGTACCGAAAATACTGATTTTGATTTTAAATTCTTTGACCCGATAACAAAATGCTTGTATATAAGTGTATTTTCTAAAACTATTTCTCCTCAAAATTTTAAATTAAATATAGAAACGGGTAATGTAAATCATTATTATAACGATTATTTAGTCCCTAAAATTACATTATTCCCATTAGACCATTTTATTACTAAAAATATATCTTTTAAAAGTCGTGATGGTATTGATGTTCCAATAACCATAATTTATAAAAAAGGAACTGTTTTAAATGGCGATAATCCAACTTTATTGGAAGCTTATGGTGGATTTGGTGTTGTTTCTGAACAAAATTACGATTCATCATTGCTGTATTTCCTAGAAAAAGGAGGTGTGTACGCCTTTGCTGAAATACGTGGTGGTGGCGAAAAAGGTTTAAATTGGCATAAAAAGGGAATGGGTTTAAAAAAGATGAATTCATTTAATGATTTTATTGATGCTGCTGAATATCTAATTAAAGAAAAATATACCTCTTCTAATAGACTTGCTATAACGGGTGCTTCAAATGGTGGTTTGGTTGTTGGTGTTGCAATGACGCAAAGACCAGAATTATTTAAAGTGGCAGTTCCAAAAGTGGGTGTTTTTGATATGATTAATTTTGATAAATATACCGTTGGGAAATATCATTTTGACGAATATGGTAATCCATCTGAGAAAACAGATTTTGATTACATTCTGACCTATTCCCCATATCATAATATTAAAGAAAATATAAATTACCCAACTACTTTAATTATTACTTCTGAAAATGATGATAGAGCAGTACCTATGCACTCCTATAAGTTTGCAGCACGTTTACAAAATAGACAAGCTCAAAAAAATCCGATTTTTCTTCAAACATTAGATGATTCTGGACATAATGGAAAAGTATCCAGCTACAATAGTTACTTTGAAGAAAAAGCCAATTTCTATGACTTTATACTGTATTATTTAAACAAATAAAAAGAGGTGTTTTAAGAATAAAAAGAGTTTTTCTTTTCCATATTGATGAGATTAAAAAGTGTAATTACTACCTATCGTACCCTCCAAAATCATTATTATTAAACAATTTCGTATTTTAAAAGGATTAATTTGATTCATTCGTAATATTCAAGGGCTTTTTTTATCTTTGTCCCAAACCCATTGTAAAACTATGTTAGTAGTAAACGTAAAAAACGAAACATCCAGATTGAAGGCCGTAGTGCTAGGTTCGGCTATAAATAACGGTCCAACGCCAACAGTTAGTGAAGCATATGACCCAAAATCATTGGAACATATTTTGGCAGGAACCTATCCAATAGAAGCCGATATGGTCAAAGAAATGGAGGCTTTTAATGCAGTTTTTAAAAAATATGAGGTGAAAGTTTTTCGGCCTGAAATGATTGAAAACTACAATCAAATTTTTACTAGAGATATAGGTTTTGTTATTGACGATATTTTTATAAAAGCCAATATTTTGCCCGATAGGGAGCGTGAGTTAGATGCAATTCAATATGTTATCGACCAAATTGACCCAACAAAAGTGGTTCGTCCACCCGATGAGGTGCATATTGAAGGTGGCGATGTGATGCTGTGGAACGATTATATTTTTATTGGTACCTATAAAGGTAGCGATTACAAAGACTATATTACCGCTAGAACCAATATGGCTGGGGTTAATTTTATCAAAAACTTATTTCCAAATAAAATTGTTAAGGAGTTTGACTTGGTCAAATCGAAGATAGAAGCGCGCGACAACGCCTTGCATTTGGATTGTTGTTTTCAACCCGTTGGAACCAACAAAGGGATTATTTATAAAAGTGGTTTTAGAGAAGAAGCCGATTATATGTATCTCGTAAAGCTATTTGGCAAAGACAATTTGTTTCATATTACCCGTGACGAAATGTATGATATGAACTCCAACGTATTTTCGATAACACCTGAGGTGGTAGTTTCTGAACAAAAATTCACCAGATTAAACGATTGGTTGCGACAACAAGGTTTTACGGTTGAAGAAATTCCTTATGCCGAAATTGCCAAACAAGAAGGATTACTTCGTTGCTCTACATTGCCTTTGATAAGGGAGTAAGTTTAGAGTTATCGGTTATCAGTTTACAGTTAAAGTATATAAATAGTTTTAAAAATGAGTAACTATCAAGATTTGGATATCTATAAAATTAGCTTGTCATTATTTTATGAAATTCATCCAGCATCATTGTTGTTGCCAAAATTTGAATTATACGAATTAGGAAGTCAAATACGCAGATCCGCCGATTCAGTAAATTCTAATATTGTAGAAGGTTATGGAAGAAACAGATACAAAGCCGAATTTATACGTTTTTTAGTTTTTTCTCATTCAAGTTGTTTAGAGACCAAAGGACATTTAATCAAAATTAACCACTTGTATCAAGGTTTAATTCCAAATATTGAACAACTAATAATTGATTATGATAATTTAGGAGCTAAAATTTTTAACTTTATAAAATACGTTGAAAGTAATTGGAAAACTTAAACAACAAGAATAACCGAAAACGGACAACCGAGAACTAATAATAACAAATTAAATAAATGAACCAAACAACCAATTCCATTGTGAT
This sequence comes from uncultured Bacteroidota bacterium, assembly GCA_903879875.1. Lineage (GTDB taxonomy): Bacteria > Bacteroidota > Bacteroidia > Flavobacteriales > Flavobacteriaceae > Flavobacterium. Next base: position 2,484 of record CAIRNC010000355.1, on the reverse strand, counting down.
GATTCGCCCAGTGGCGTTTCGAATGAACGAACAAACAGCGGTAAACAACTATTATCAAAAAGTAATTGATGGGCTAACACCTGAAAACGTAAATGCTAAAGCCCAAGCTGAATTTGATACTTTTGTAAACAAACTACGTCTTATAGGTGTTGATGTAACTGTGGTGGATGATACCGTTTCACCTGATACTCCAGATAGTATTTTTCCAAACAATTGGATTTCGTTTCATGAAAACGGTGATGTTGTTTTGTATCCAATGTTTGCCGAAAACAGACGATTAGAACGTCGTGAAGATCTATTGGATATTCTGGAAGATAAAGGATTTGTGGTCAATGAAATCATGGATTATACTTCGGCCGAGGAAGATGGTTTCTATCTCGAAGGCACCGGAAGTTTATTGCTAGACAGAGAAAACGGAAAAGCCTATTGTGCTTTGTCTCCTAGAGCTGACGAGGAATTGTTTATTGAATTTTGTGAAGATTTTGACTTTGCCCCTATTATTTTTGAAGCATTTCAAACGGTAAATAACGAACGAAAATTAATTTATCACACCAATGTGATGATGTGTATTGGCGATACATTTGCCGTAATTTGTGCCGATTGTATCGACGACAAAAAAGAGCGCAAAATGGTTTTAGACAATCTAAAAGCCGACGGAAAAGAAATAATTCTATTAACAGAAGCCCAAATAAATAATTTTGCAGGGAATATGTTAGAAGTTAAAGGCGCAGACGATAGACGATATTTAGTAATGAGCTCATCTGCTTATCATGCTTTAACCAAAAAACAAATTTCCCAATTAGAAGAGCAAATCACCATAATTCATTCAAGTTTAGATACTATTGAAGCCTGTGGAGGAGGTAGTGCGCGTTGCATGATGGCGGAAGTATTTTTGCCAAAAGAATAAGTATAATTCTTAAAAAAAAATCCAAATCCCATTTATTTTGAGATTTGGATTTTTTTTATTTATATAACTATTCTTAACTTGTACTAATGCCTAATTTTTAGACTTCAAATATTTTTTTTTACTCCATTTTAAAATTAAAAGTTTTAAAAAAATCTGTGCAAGTCAGTGAAATCTGTGGCATGTTTTTCTATAGGTATTAGTAACGGACATTCATTTATTTACTTCAAAATTTGACTGGCATGCGTTTTTGTTTTAACCTCCGAAATCACCTCTTCAATTATTCCATTTTCATCAATAATAAAAGTAGTTCTGTGAATACCATCATAAGTTTTGCCCATAAATTTTTTAGGTCCCCAAACTCCAAATGCTTGAATAACCGCTTTGTCTTCGTCGGCTAATAAAGGAAACGGTAAATCGTATTTCTCTTTGAATTTTAATTGGGCTTTTTGAGAATCGGCACTAACACCTAAAATAGCATAATTCTTAGCTTGAAATTGTTCAAAATTATCTCTTAAATCACAGGCTTCAGCTGTGCAACCAGGCGTACTGGCTTTTGGATAAAAGAAAACTACTAATTTTTTCCCTTTGAAATCAGCCAATTGGTGTGTTTTACCCTCTTGATCAATAGCCGAAAAATTAGGAGCTTTATCGCCTTTTATTAATGTTGTCATAATTTAATTTTTAAAGTTTAGGAGTGTATTGGTTTTCTTTTTAAATTGTACCAAATTTAAACTAAAATGACCAAACAAGAACGTGCTACATTTGTTATAAATACGTTAAAAGAAAAATATCCAACTATTCCTATTCCATTGCATCACAAAGATGCTTATACTTTGTTAATTGCGGTATTACTATCAGCGCAATGTACAGATGTTCGAGTAAATCAAATTACACCTATTCTTTTTGCAAAAGCTGATAATCCTTATGACATGGTTAAAATGTCCGTTGATGAAATTGCGGCCATCATTCGACCGTGTGGTTTATCACCAATGAAATCCAAAGGAATTTATGGACTTTCGAAAATATTAATCGAAAAATATGAAGGTGTGGTACCTCAGAGTTTTGAAGCTTTAGAGTCATTTCCAGCGGTTGGCCATAAAACGGCAAGTGTAGTCATGTCTCAGGCATTCGGAGTTGCCGCATTTCCAGTTGACACACATATTCATCGATTGATGTACCGATGGAATTTATCCAATGGGAAAAGTGTTCAACAAACAGAAAAGGATGCTAAACGCCTTTTTCCTGAATCGGTTTGGAATGATTTACATCTTCAAATGATTTGGTACGGGCGCGAATATTCTCCTGCTCGAGGTTGGAAATTAGAAGATGACATTATCACAAAAACGATTGGAAGATCAATTGTTTTGAAAGAATATTACAAAAAAAATCCCGTTAGATTATAACGGGATTTTGATTAATTAGCTAAATTTTCAATTCTCATTTTGCCTACTTTGAGATAGCTAAATGCTTTTGAATAATTTAATAAAAAAGAAACGGTTTCTTTTTTTGGTTCCATTTTTGGAGTAGCTAATGTTTTTTTAGAGTAAATTTTTGCCATAATTGTTATTTTTGTTAGT
>CAIRNC010000354.1 GCA_903879875.1 uncultured Bacteroidota bacterium | reverse complement strand
TGACATGCCTCAAAATATGAAATAACATGGAACAAACCAATTTCCCAATAACCAATTGGCACGAGGATGACAAGCCACGCGAAAAACTCATGCTGAAAGGCAAAAGTGTTTTGAGCGATGCCGAATTGATAGCCATCTTGATTGGTTCAGGAAGTCGAAACGAATCGGCTGTGCAATTGAGCCAAAAAATACTTTCGAGTGTGGACAATAACCTGAACGCATTAGGGAAATTAACCATCAAACAATTGATGGAATTCAAAGGAATAGGGGAGGCGAAAGCCATTTCTATTCTAGCAGCAATGGAATTAGGTCGTCGTCGCAGAGCGGAAGATGCCGTTGAATTGGTGAAAATCACTTCGAGTAAAATAGCGTTTACAATCATGCAACCCATTATTGGGGAATTGCCACACGAAGAATTTTGGGTCTTGTTTTTGAATAATTCGAATAAAGTAATTGCTAAAACGCAATTGAGCAAAGGCGGCATTACTGGAACGGTGGTTGATGTTCGCTTGGTGTTTAAAATGGGATTAGAAATGGGCGCCACAGGACTAATATTGTGTCACAATCATCCATCAGGCACGCTTATAGCCAGTGATGCGGACAAACAAATTACTAAAAAAATTAAATCAGCGGGAGAGAGTTTAGACATCAAACTGATGGATCATTTGATTGTAACTGAAACCAACTATTTTAGTTTTGCCGACAAGGGAATACTTTAAAAAAATAAAAAATACACTTTGAAAACTACTATTTCTGACCTTTTTTTCGATTTAGATCACACCCTTTGGGATTTTGAAAAAAATTCTGCTATGGCTTTTGAAACCGTCTTTCAGCAAAATCAAATTGAACTTGCATTGACTGATTTTCATTTGCATTATAGCGCCATAAATACGGCCTATTGGAAATTGTACCGAGAAGAAAAAGTTACCCAACAACAATTGCGCTACGGTAGGCTGAAAGATACTTTTGACCTATTGAATTATGTAATTTCTGATGATTTGATTCATCAAATTTCAGTAGATTATATAGCCGTTTTACCCGATAATAATTATTTATTTGATGGAACAATCGCCATTTTAGATTATTTGAAACCCAAATACAAACTCCATATTATAACCAACGGATTTGAAGAAGTACAAAATCATAAACTAAAAAACTCGGGCATTCAACCTTATTTTCAAACCATTACAAATTCCGAAAATGCGGGTGCCAAAAAACCCAATCCCATCATTTTTGATTGTGCTTTGCAAGTGGCTAATGTTGACAAAACGCATAGTTTGATGATTGGAGATTGCTTAGAAGCCGACGTTCAAGGCGCTTTATCGTTTGGAATGGACGCTATTTTCTTTAATCCGTTACAACAGGAAGCGCCTTCAACCATAAAACAAATTTCTCATTTATTAGAATTAAAAAACTATCTTTAAACATGAAAAACTATTTTTTACTATTCTTAGTTTTCGTTATGTCAATTGCTAAAGCACAATCGGTTAACGGATATAAATATGCCATTGTTCCAGCGAAATTTAGCTTTCTAAATGAGGTAAATCAATACAGATTGAACAATTTATGCAAATTATATCTTGAGAAATATGGATTTGTAACGTATTATGATACGGATGTTTTGCCAGCAGAAATAGTTTCTGCAAATTGCAATAGAATTTATCTTGAAGTAGAAAATTCCAGCTCGATGTTTGTTTCAAAATTGACTATTGTTTTGAAAGATTGCAAAAATACAATTTTATTCAAATCAGAGATTGGAAAAAGTAAAGAAAAAGAATATGCTGTTGCCTATAATGAGGCTTTGCGAGATGCCTTTCGTTCCTTTGATAAATTCAATTATCATCATAAAGAGGTGACGCAGTCACTTGGGGATGTTGTGAAAAGTACTGAATCAATGGCTTTTACTTC
>CAIRNC010000353.1 GCA_903879875.1 uncultured Bacteroidota bacterium | reverse complement strand
CACAAAAACGTTTAAATTTTCACCTTTTAATAAATTATTGATTTTCAAACTATCTAAAATTCGTAATGGATTAGCTTTTTTCTTAGTAATAACATCCACCCTTTTTGAGTTTTGAATTTTATTATTTATTTTTCCTAAAAGTTTATATAATTTATTTGAACCTATTAACAGTAAAGTACCATCAATACATTTTTGCTTATTATTGTATAACCCTTTAAAATCGCCTTCTAATTTGCTGTTGTCATTAATCAATTTGACTTTCCCTGAAAAATTAACAAAACAAAAAGCCTCTGGGGTAAATGCTGACTTGGTATATAATATACGTTCTTCTCTAAAATTTATCTCTTTTGTTTTCTTATTGTAACTTCCTGAGATTATATTTTTTGTTTCATGTTTTCCGCCAATATCAGTTATAGAAAATCCATTTAAAACACCATTATTTTCAACAAAGAGTATTCTATAAGTGATTACTGTCTTGTCATCTCCATTTAATTTTAAAGCTCCAAAATATTCATATTTATCTTGAGCAAAAATTTTAAAAGAAATAACTAAAAAAAATAAAATTAACTTTTTTAACATTTTTGTATTTTTTTTTTATATTTGACAAATATAAATTAAATAAATATGAAATTAAAACTATTATTTTCGTTGATTGCAATCCTGTTTGTTTCAGTTTTTGCAACGTATGCTTCTTTCCCTGTTGAAAGAGTAAGTCCAAACAATGTAACCACTGTGGTTGAAAAGCACAAAGAAGTGGTAACATCACCAGCCGCTGCCGCAGGTGACAAAAGTCAGTTAATTGCGTTGCTTTTGGTTCTTCTAGTAGGAGGAATTGGAATTCACCGCTTTTATCTTGGATACACTTGGCAAGGAGTTGTTCAATTATTAACTCTTGGAGGTTGTGGAATTTGGTCATTAATTGACTTAATTAGAATTATCACAGGTGATTTACAACCAAAAGACGGTAGTTACGCAAAAACATTGTAAAGAATGCTTAGAAAAGTTGTCTTCTATACTAGAATTTCAATAACAATGATAGCTCCTTTCATACTGTTTTTGATGCCTTCAAATTACTTTGACAAAGGAGAAAGTGTTTGCCTATTTAAGACTTTAGCAAACATTGATTGTTATGGATGTGGAATGACTAAGGCTACAATGCATTTTTTGCATTTTGAATTTCAAGAAGCGTGGGGTTTTAACAAATTATCTTTTATAGTAGTGCCTTTGTTATTCCCATTGTGGCTCAAATCATTTTATGAAGTAAGAGGAAAATCATTACCTGGAATTCTAGGTAAATTAACTTAAAACTATTTAAACTTTATTAAAAGCACTTAATTTAATTAAATTAAGTGCTTTTTTTATACTTCATATTGAGATAAAATTTCTTACTGATTATAATCATTTACTACTCTTCCTCACTCAAACACCGAATATCTTCGATAAGGCGTTGCATTTCGGCAGTTTTTGTACCGTCATAAAAACCACGTATCCGTTTTTTAGTGTCAACCAAAACTAAATTTTCTGTATGAACCATGTCATACATTTGCTCTGGACTTCCTGTTTTTACCGCTAAATAAGATTTTCTTGCTATATAATAAATGGCACGTTTATCGCCAGTAACCAAATTCCATTTAGTGTCAATAACTCCTTTTTCGAGTGCATATTTTTTTAAAACAGGAATACTATCTTGTTCAGGTAATACGGAATGCGAAAGCAACATTACTTTTGGGTTATTGATAAAAGCGTTTTGAACGGCTACCATATTATGGGTCATTATTGGGCAAATAGTTTGGCAGGTTGTGAAGAAAAAATCGGCAACATATATTTTACCTTCATAATCTTTTTGAGTAATAATTTTTCCGTTCTGATTTACGAATGAAAAATCGGCTATAGTGTGGTACTTGCTTATATATTGCACGGTTGAGTCCACCAATTCCGGATTTACATCTGATGGATTCATTACGGGTAATATTTTTTTAGGGCTCAATAACTGATAGGAAATAGTTAAAAAAACGGTTGAAAAAACAACCAAAACTATCAGGTACGTACGGTATTTTTTTAGAAACAAAAACATAAAATTCTTTTGTGGCGAAAGTACAAAAAGAAGTGCTTTTATGAAGTCTTTTTATGTAATGAAATTTCTAAAGTAATTTTAACGTATTATTCCACTTTTTATGAATAGTTTTGTAATAATAATTAAACTTAAAACCAATAAATAGCGACAAATGAAATTATCTTTTAACAAGCAATTGCTCTTTTTACTTCCAGCAATAATTGGATTTACTGAAGGGCACGCACAAAATGCTTTTGCAGTAAAAGCACCCGGAATCAACGTTAACTTTATGGATACTTCCGTAAAGCCTAACAATGATTTCTTTCGATTTGTAAATGGAACTTGGCTCGACAAAACGGAGATTCCGAGCGACAAAACCCGTTGGGGAAGTTTTGATGAATTACGTCAAAACACCGATAAAGATGCTTTGGAAATTTTGAAAGAAGCTTCAAAAAATCCAAATTTCAATTCAAAGACTGACCAAGGTAAAGCCGTAAACTTATACCGCTCTATTATGGATACGGTAGCGAGAAACAAACAAGGTATAACTCCTATAAAACCTTATCTGGCTAAAATCAATGCGGTAAAAAACATCAAAGACCTTCAAGCACTTTTAATCACTATGGAACCTATGGGTGGAATTGGTTTCTTTGGAGCAGGCGTAGGTGCTGACGATAAAAACAGCAATCGAAATATTGTAGAAGTAGGTATTGGAGGTTTGGGTTTGCCCGATCGTGATTATTATGTTTCTGATGATAAAGACTCTAAAGAGAAACGAGAAAAGTATGTCATTCATGTGGCAAAAATGCTTCAATTTCTTGATGAAAATCCAGCACAAGCTAAAACCGATGCCGATAAAATATTAGCGTTGGAAATTGCTATGGCCAAACCAAGATTTGACCGTGTAGAACGCCGCGATAGTAGAAAATCATACAATCCAATGTCGGTAGTTGGGCTACAAAAACTTATGCCTTCTATTGCTTGGGATACGTATTTAACCGGAATTGGCTTACCTAAAATTGATTCTGTAATTGTATCACAACCTAAATATTTAGTTGCTTTAGACGGTATTTTCAAAGAAAACAAAGTAGAAGATTGGAAAGCCTACATGCGTTGGCATTTATTGAACAGAGCCTCTAGTAGATTGTCGACTTCTATTGAAACGGCCAATTGGGAATTTTATGGTAAAGCATTAACAGGTGCTATAAAACAAAGACCTCGAGACGAAAAAGCACTGCAAGTTATCAATGGTAGTGTTGGAGAATCTTTAGGTAAATTATATGTTGCCAAAAAATTTCCTGCTGCGGCTAAAGTCAAAGCAGAAAAAATGATTCGAAACGTAAT
>CAIRNC010000352.1 GCA_903879875.1 uncultured Bacteroidota bacterium | reverse complement strand
ATTACTAAAAAATAGTATATTTGAACTTATGAAAGTTAGTTTGTAAAGAAATGATGGTTTTAGACGAACTGACTTTGGAGGATATTTTTAATAAAAATCGATAATTAACAACTTGACAGAAGAAATGAAATTTAAAAGTTTGATATTTAAAGTTCCTGAACCTAAATTAAAAATAATCAAAAGTTTGTCGATTTATATATCAGAAAAACATTCCGAGATTATCCTCGCTCCTCTTTCTAAAGAAATAAAAGCTGGTTATACTTTTGAACAAGAAAATTGCGAAGTAATTAACCTAAATAATTCATTGGAAATTATTGGAGAAAGTGTAAAAAGAAACTTCAACAAATTTGACATTAAAGAAAATAAAACTGTTACAGGAAAAATATCTGATTGGCCTGCCTTGAAAGCAAGTAAAGAAAAAACTAAAGTTGGATTTGAAAAAAATTATATAAGATTACGAGTAAGCGGAATAACGGAATATAATAGTTTTTTTGAAATAGAAACAATCTTAAATTATCCGATAAAAATAGAGTTGACAACTACTATTTCAGCACATTGCGAAAATTCCGAATTAGGTCAGCGAATATTAAAAATATACAATAGCGATATTTGCGAACGGAAAAAATAAAAACCTCAACCACCACTAATATTTAAAACTACAATTTTTAATTCGGCAATTCATCATTACTAAAAAATAGTATATTTGGGTTTACTAAAGGTCATTTTTGTATAAAAATTAGGTTTTTGGAGGGGCAGATATTATAAGAAATCGCAAAAAAGTTATAGTGAAATAATAACTTACGTGAAAAATGTTTATTTTTACACGTAAAATAAATTGTTATGAACACCAAACTCACTTTAAATCTAGATACTGAAGTTATTTATGAAGCGAAAACTTATGCGAAAAATCATAAGGTTAGCTTATCAAAATTGATTGAAAATTATCTCAATTCTTTAACTAGAGAATCAAAGAAAAAATCATCCGTAAGCCCACTTGTTGAAAGTCTAACTGGCATTATTCCAAATGATTTTGACGAAAGAAACGAGTATAGAAACTATATTGATAAAAAGTATTTATAATGGAGAAAGTGTTTGTAGATACTAATGTTGTAATTGATCTTTTAGCAAAACGCGAACCTTTCTATAAAGATGCTCAAGATTTATTTACGTTAAGTGATAAAAAAGAAATAGAACTTCAAATTTCCTCTTTGACTTTTGCCAATGCCTATTATTCTATTGTTAAACATTATAAAGCTGTAGATGCAAAAAAATATTTGTTGAAATTTAAAGTACTCGTAACTATTTTGCCTTTAGAAGATAAAGCCATCAAACTAGCATTAGCCTCTGACTTTGGAGATTTTGAAGATGGATTGCAATATTTTATTGCGATGGACTATGAATCTGATATAATAATTACGAGAAATAAAAAGGATTTTAAAAGTTCAAAAATTCCAGTTATGACTGCTGGAGAATATTTAAAAAGATAAGAGTTACTCCAATTTAGCTCGTTTGCAACGAGTACCTACTCTACCACCGAAAACTCCCTTTTTTATTTCGGCAATGCATCATTACTAAAAAATAGTATATTTGAACTTATGAAAGTTAGGTTGTAAAGAAATTTAGGTTTTTGTACAAACTGACATAGGTGGCAACTAGCGAGCATATTCATAAATAATCAAATAAAAATTAAAAAGATGGGAAAGCAAATTTCAACAATCACTATAGGTATAGCAATTATTTTATCTTTAATCTCGTGTAATGAGAAAAAAACACAAGAAAAAAGTCAAAATGTAGCAAATGAAATTACAGAAAATACACATGATTTTATGTATAAAAAAGATAAAGATACAATTGCCTTAACATTACAAAATATTGCCAATAAAGTTTCAGGTAAACTAGACTTTTTGCCCTAAGAAAAAGATTCGAGACTAGGAACAATTACTGATGTTCAATTTAAAGGAGATACCCTGTTTGCTATCTATAATTCGATGCAAGAAGGAACTCAATCTGAGTGTGAAATTGCATTTCTAAAAAAAGGTGATAGTTATATTTTGTCGAATGATATTTTTGGGGAAAACAATTATCAATATAATTCAGATTATACAAAGGGTAAATTTAAGAATAAACATATTATCAAGTTTGACGGAGAGACGTTAGATAGGATAAAGACCATAAAATAACTACACCCTGTAGTTCTCGTTTGCAACGTGGATTCTAGCACTCCAGTTTTCATATCTTTCCATTAATTGTATATATTTGAGGAATAAATAACGGTAGCTATTATGGCTCAAAGCGACCCGGTTTTGGGTGGATTGAAGCCTTTTTATGGGTTCTAAAAACGAGTTAGCAACTATTTCATGAGCAACAAACTAAATTAATAATATGGAGATTAAAACTTTTTGGAATATAGTTTTAAAAGGAATTGGATTATGGCTACTAATGAATTGCCTATATATATTTCCTCAAATTACAGTAACATTGATAACAAGCCAATTTATGGAGGGTTGGGATACAGTAATTCCAGAACTAATGTTCAGCGTATTTGCACTTATTGTATATGTAATTATCTTCTGTTTATTCTTATTTAAAACTCCATTATTAATTTCTAAATTAGGATTAGAAAAACACTTTACTGAAACTAAAATTGACATTACAGTTTCAAGTAATACAGTTTTAAAAATCATTGTAATATTAATTGGTGGAACAACTTTTATAAATAGTTTTCCTAATCTTATTAGGGAAATATTTGAGTTTACTCAACAGAAAGAACTTTTGAGAAGATATCCAAATTTGACATGGCTTGTTTTTCATTTTATAAACACTTTAATTGGTTATCTTTTAATTACAAACAGTGTTTTAATTGTTAAGATCATCAATAAGCAAAAAGATGAGAATCCCCTCTAGTTCTTGTTTGCAATGAGTACCTACTCTACCACCGAAAACTCCCTTTTTTATTTCAGCCATTCATCATTAATAAAAATAGTATATTGGGGTAGATTAAAGGTTGGTTTTTAGACAAACTGAGGTAATATGCTGTTTAAAATCACGATATGAAAAAAATTTACATTCTTATAGTTCTATTTTCTATTTGTTCAACTTTCGCACAAAAACAAAAAATCGAAAGAGAATTAGATAGTCTTAAAAATAATGGACATAAGATTGTCACACTTACTTTCAATTATTCCAATATTTCTTGTCCGTGCGCACAATGGGCAGAATCTAAATTCAATGGTGAAAAAGGATGTGATAAAAGGGTTCAAACTTATTTAGAACCTGCAAATGATAGTATCGAAAAATTAATTAAAGTTGATAATTTCCCTTTTAAAGTCCGTGTCACGGGTGAATATGTATCTAAAAAAGGTTATCCAAAAGACTTTAAACAAACAAAAGGTTTCGCCGAGCCAGCACCTGTTTTTAAAGTATATAAAACCAAAGTCTTAAAGAGAGGATGAGAAATGACGAACAACTTGTTGTCCGAAGCGAAACCGCTCCAAAAAGAAATAACTTTCTAAAAAAATAGCTAGAGTCACAAAAACATTAAACTTTAATACCCCAATATCAACTGCGCAATACCAAAATACAAAATAATACCAAAAACGTCATTGGTGGTTGTGATAAATGGACCGGTGGCAATGGCGGGATCTATTTTGTTTTTATGAAGGAAAAGCGGTACTAAGGTGCCTAAAGTTGCGGCAAATAATATCACTACAATGATAGAAATCGAAATGGCTAAACCTACCTGATATTGCTGGTACATAAAGGAATGATAGGAAAATAAAAACAAGGATATAATAGTTCCAGATATCATTGCTACGGCAATTTCTTTGCTGAAATACTGCCGGCTGAATTCTTTTAACGTGCCATTGGCTAATCCTTGTACGACAATTGCTGAGGCTTGCACACCAATGTTTCCTGCCGTAGCAGAAAGCAAGGGAACGAAAATGATTAATGTGGAATATTTTTGAAACGCGCCTTGATTGGTTTTTAACACAAACGAAGCTACAATTTCAATCAACATCCCGATGATAAGCCACGGTAAACGGGCTTTTGTAAGTTCGAAAATGCTGTCGTTGGTTTCAATGTCTTGTGTGATACCCGCCGCCAATTGATAATCTTGATCGGCTTCGTCTTTGATTACATCGATAACGTCATCAATAGTAATAAGTCCTACTAAACAACCCATTTCATCTACCACTGGAATGGCGTCGAGGTCGTATTTTTGCATGATTCGGGCTACCTCAACATCTTCAATGTCAACCGAAACAAAATTTATTTTTCGAATGTAAATATCGCTAATATGCGTTTTTGTAGAAGTAGTCAACAAATCTTTAAGCGAAAGCCGCCCTTTGAGCCGATTTTCATCATCCACCACATAAACCGAATAGACTTTGGATACGTTTTCGGCTTGCAAACGCATTTCTTTGACGCAAGTCAGCACGCTCCAATTTTCGTTGACTTTGATGAGCTCTTTCCCCATCAAACCACCCGCAGTGTCTTCGTCGTACCGCAATAAATCGACAATATCCTTGGCGTGCTCTACGTCTAGCAACTCCGAAATTACTTCTTCTTTTCGGCTTTTGGAAAGTTCGGCAATAATGTCGGCAGCATCATCGGTGTTGAGCTCGTCTATTTCTTCGGCAATTTCTTTTGGCGAAAGTCGACTCAGTATATTCTCCCGTAAATCGTCTTCTAATTCTAATAAAATTTCTGACGTTTTTTCGCTATCGAGTACCCTGAAAATATAGGTGGCATCATCAAAATCGAGTTCGTCTAGAATTTCGGCTATATCAGCATGGTGCATATCATTCAAAACGACTTCGAGTTGCGGGTCGTTTTGGGTTTGAATTAATTGTTCTAATTCGGATATAAACGCTTTGCTGATTTTAAATTCCATCGGCTTCTATTTTTTGTGTAAGTTCAATAAATTGTGCCACGTTCAGTTGCTCTGGTCGAAGATTAAAAACATCATCTTCTCTTAAAGCGTCGGACAAATTTAGCGTTTTTAAACTATTTCTCAAGGTTTTTCTTCGTTGCTGGAAAGCGGTTTTCACGACGGTAAAAAACAATTTTTCGCCGCAAGGCAAGGTGTAATTTTCTTTTCTTCGCAAACGCAAAACCCCCGATTTTACTTTTGGAGGTGGAATAAAAACATGCTCGTCAACTGTAAAAAGGTATTCGGCATCATAAAATGCTTGAACCAAAACGGATAAAATTCCGTAGGCTTTTGTTCCTTTTTTTTCGCAAATGCGCTCCGCCACTTCTTTCTGAAACATCCCTGCAAATTCAGGAATTTGGTTTCGATATTCCAATGCTTTGAATACAATTTGCGTTGAAATATTGTAAGGAAAATTCCCAATGATGGCAAACTGTTTTCCTTCAAAAACTTCGTTGATGTTGTATTTTAAAAAATCTTTTGAAATGATTTTATTCTTTAGCTTGGGATAATTTTCGTCCAAATAAGTCACCGATTCGGTATCAATTTCAATAACGTAGGTGTTTATCGTTTTTTCTAATAAATATTTAGTCAAAACCCCCATTCCTGGTCCTATT
>CAIRNC010000351.1 GCA_903879875.1 uncultured Bacteroidota bacterium | reverse complement strand
TTTCATAGGTTCTCGATACAATTTTCTATTTCAAAAACTGGCGTTTTCAAAACAGAAAATCACTCGAAATGACGGTGGTTGTAGTTTATAGTGAAGAGTTTGTTAGTTGCGTCTCTTCGAGTGTTTCCTAAAATGCGATAGCTTTTTAGGAAATGTATCGAGAAGTATTTTACCTCTATGTTTTTCATAGGTTCTCGATACAATTTTCTATTTCAAAAACTAACGTTTTTAAAACAGAAAATCACTCGAAGTGACGATGGTTGTAGTTTATAGTATTTAGTTTTTGATTTACGTCCCTTCGAGGGTTGAAACAAAAAATCCCAAGTGCTTTTAGACACTTGGGATAATTTTGGCTTTGAACACCTGTTATAACCGATTAAAAATAAGGGTTATGCCACTAGAACCGTTCCTAAGTACTGGCTAGTCGCCCACATTTTTTCATCAGTAGCGGCAAAAGTTGCCCATACTTCTACGGATAGACCCGAGCAATAGGCAGGTAAGGCTACGTTGGCTACTTCTAAATTGCGTGTGGCTGCATCCAAAGAATAAACCGTGGTTTTAGTAGTGGGCTCATAAACCACTACCACCAACTTGTCGGTTGCCAAAGCATCGCCATTGCCGCTGTTGTCTGTCCAAGTAATGTTTATACTTTGTCCAGCACCTGTTGCCACATCGGCTTCATTAATGCCTAATAACTCCCCTCGACTAATCAGCACTTTGTTGTATTCCCAAACTAATTCGGGGTCAACATAAGTGATGGCTTCTTTAATCAAATAGGACATTGCCTGATTGCGTCGGGTTTTGATTCCGATGTCGTTACCAAAATACCGCTTCACGATTGGATTAATCGGAGCTAAAAATGCCGTTACCATAGTGAATTTTTCACGTTGTAACTTTTGAGTTTGCGTAGCTGGCTTTGTGCTCTTACGAGGTAAGCTTCGCATTACGTCTTTGCCGCGCCATGTGGCGCCGACTACTGGTCCGACTTTGCCGGAGAAGGCACCTATGATGCCTTTAGAATAAGTTCCCATTTTTCATTTATTTAATGGATTAAACAATAATTATTTTTGTCGTAGAAGTGCGCACTCTTTCAACGGTTCAAAGATAGTGAAGAGATTATAATAATATTTTACAATAAACTGAATTACAGTTAAATAAAACAAATCAATTGAATATAAATAGCATATAATACAATAGACTATTATTAAAGGAAATAAACTATTAAAAAACAAAAATGAAAGGTTTTGAAAGGAATTAAAGCCATTGAAAGCCCATGAAAGAATTGACAACCTTTGAACGCATTTGACTATACAGCAGTTAAAAAGTAGGGGTTTTGTTCGTGTTTCGCTCGTGTTTCCTTCGCAAACGGTTCGTATGCGATGTGTTGGGAAGGTGGTTTTTGCAAAGAAAGGATGGATAGTCCGAGGAGTAGTTACAGAGAAACTAGGGTTTATTATGTTCTCGATACAATTTTCTCTTTCAAAAAACTAGCGTTTTCAAAACAATAAATCACTCGAAATGAAGGTGGTTGTAAAGTATAATACTGAGCTTGTTAGTTCCGTCTCTTCGAGTGGATTTTTAAAATAAAAATGCTAATTTTTGTTTTAAAAATTTGTATCGAGAAGCATTTTACACTTTTGTTTTTACAAGTTCTCGATACTATTTTCTATTTCAAAAACTAACGTTTTTAAAAAAGAAAATCACTCGAAGTGACGGTAGTGGAAATGAATTGAGAAGTATTTAATTGTGGAATAGCAATCGAAGGGATGAAGTAAAAGGATATACCAAATCAGTTATTATTGCTAGACAAGTGAGTTTAGTGGTAGTATAATTAAAATAGCCTTCCAAGCAGTAGTTACCAGCACCAGTAGAAGGGTCTAAAGTAAATGAGAATTGATAATCTTCTTTTTCAATGATTGGGTGAAAAAACTTTCGGGGTATAAGATTTTATTACCTACTTTAGCGTATGGGATTATATCCTCTTTTCGGTAGCGCCACAAGGTGCTATCGCTGATTTTAAGACGTTCTTTGACGTCAACGGCATCCAACCATTTTTCGACAGATCGATCTTGTTGTAATTCTTTAACTGTATCTTCCAATTCTGTTATGCGTGTTTGTAATATGTATTTACTTGTCTTCAAATGCTTATAATTTGATTATAAATGTGTTGTATTGTCTTTTGCTAAATAAAATATTATTTTTATGTTTTTATACTAATTCGTTTCAAACGTTTTTTGCAATTCCTATGTTTACAAATATAAGATGCTATTTTGCTTTTTAAAAGCCAAACTTATTCACAATCGGACTTTATTTTTAACAAAGTGCCAAATTATGTTGATTTTTTCGATAAATACAAGGTGCTAAAAATCAGATAGTTGATTTTTAAAAAAAGTGAATAGCCCGTAATATATAGTGTTTTTAAAAGGAATGATAAAGTGTACCTGACATAATTTCAATCAAAAAAAAGCGCCTTTTTACCAATAAGTATAAAAATAAAACGATGATTTATTCTTCCTCATCATCAAAATCATCATCAAAATCGTCATCAAAGTCCTCAAAATCAGAATGGTCAAGAGCATCGTTCAAAAAAGGTAATCCTTCTATTGGAGGTACTGCTCCAGGCGGATTAAACAAACCCCATTCATCCCAATAATGATTTTCGGTATCAAAATTGGCAACCCAATCAATAAACAACAATCGGAATTCGTTTATTTCTTTACGAATGAGATGTACATATTCTAAATCTTTATAACTATCATGAAAACGCAAACTACCTACTTGCACATACAAGTGCATGGCATGTGCTCGAATGATAGCGGCATTTTGCATTCGAATACTATACAAATCACCACTTTCAGCACCCGCAATCTTAGCAGGAATTATTATTGCATCTTCGAACATCAATCCTTTAGTGGCTTGAATATAGTCATCATCTTCGGGCAGTGAGGCTACTAAACCTTCAACCAATTGAAACAACAATTCAGCTTTCAGAAAGAGGGGTGATTTTTCGGCAGGGTCTTGTTTGTACATTTTAGTCGTGATATTAAATGTTTTAGTCCATCCACTTTATAAGCAAAACAGAAATATTTTAATTAACTACTATCCAACCCCTACGGCAACACCAACACGTTAAAATTTTGCGCTAAGGGTTGCAGTTCCGCCATCAATTGAGAGAGCAACAGTTCGCCATTTTCTAGATAATAAGTCGAGAAGTTGGCTTGTCGTTCTTGCAAACTCTGGTTGGGGAAGAGTTCGTTTTGCAATTCAGTGATTCTAGAGAGTAAATCGGCATAGTGGCGTTTTTGAGCTTTCAGCAAACGCTTTTCTAAATGCGCCAATCCTTTTATTTGCTTTGTTTCTTGGGCGTTTACAGCGCCTAAAAACGATTTGTCAGTTTGCATAGCCAATCTCTTTAAGGCTTCAAATTGGGCCTTCAAGACCTGTTTTTGTGCAGTTAAATCAATAGGAAATTCAGAAACCAATTGGGTTTGAGCCGTCAACAATTGGGTTTGTTTCGCAAACAAATCGGCCCATGACAAGCCCAATTTGTCAGCTTTTTTAGCTTGCTTTTCACTAACCAACAACGCCGAATTTCGTAACAACAGTATCGGAAACGGGATTTTAGAAGCTTCAAAATAAGACTTCAGTTCCAGCCAATAGGCAATTTCGCCACCGCCACCAATATAGCACAAGTTGGGTAAAATGACTTCTTGATACAACGGACGCATGATCACATTCGGACTGAATTGCTCTGGATGCTCTTCGAGTTCCAATAATATCTCGGCTTCAGAAAATTGAATAGTGGTGTCGAGCACCTTATAAATGCCATTTTCAAATACAATTCGGGCTCTTAAACGATCTTCGATATAAAACAGATTGATTTCTCGTGGTTGCACCTGAATAGGGTAGGCTTTCAGTCGTGCTATTGTCTCCGTAACCTTTTGGAAAGCCGTTTGATGGAGCAATTCGTCTTTTACAAACGGAATAAATTGCCGTTTCAATTCGCTTCGGTCGGCATCGAGTATCACCAATCCGTATTTTCCAAACAAGGCATTCGCCAAATAACGAGTGGCATCACTTAAGTTCTCGTGTTGCAAATAGGCAGCCTCAAATAGGTTTTTTATAGTAGTGGCATGTAGGCTATTGCCCAGTTCTAAAGCAAATACCTCAAAAACGTCTTGCAGTCCTGCTGTCGAAAAACGACCAACAGGTCCCATAGCGTCGTTATTCCATCGGATATTCTTTCCTTTAAAATTAAAATAATTAATCTCTTCAAAATCGTGATCCTCAGTCGCCATCCAATAGATAGGGACAAAATTTTGCTCGGGATAATGGGCTTTGAGTTCCTTACACAAATTGATGGTTGAAATGATTTTGTATAAAAAATACAACGGTCCCGTAAACAAATTCAATTGGTGACCTGTAGTTACAGTAAACGTGCTGTTGCTCTTTAAAAGGTTGATATGCAAATTGGTCAGTTCAGACGTAGGGACATTCGCATATTGTTTTTGCAATTCGTTTACCAAAACCATTCGTGTTTTGGCGTCAAATTGGGCTTGTTTTTCTTTAAACTGTTCCCCAAAGGACTCCAGTGTAGGAAAACGATTGTATAGTTCATTTAAATGGGGTTTTCGTTCCAAATAATCATTCATTATAGGAGTAAAATAGCCAGAACTTTGAAAAGTGATACAATCGGTAGGCATAAAACGTGTTTATAATATTTTTGGTAAAATTAGCAAAAAAATTGGTTTAAAGTGTACACCCTACGATAGATGTAGGGCATTCGCTTTTAAAAAAGAATCCAGCTGCAAAAAAAATAAAACGCCACAGATTCACAGATTTTAAAAATCAGAATCGGTCTTTATGCTATCTTTTTAAGATTTTTTAAAAATAACTGTTCATTTCGTAAATTATTTTCCCATTTGAATCTGTGAATCTGTGGCATACTTTTTAAATGCGAATGCCTTGCCATAGCTGTTTTCACCACTGAATGGCAATTCTTATTTAATAATTCAATAAGACTGTCCGTTACTAATATAAAAAGAAAAACGTGCCACCGATTTCATATAATTTTTTGGTTTTAATTCTAAAATCCTTTTGAATCCGTGCAATTTGTGGCTAAAAATAAAGCAATGGTACAAGTCAAGGATGATCATTTAATTCTAACCAGTGACCCCAGTATTTTTAAAATAAAGGCACTTTGATAATCATCGCGATATAAATTAAAATGCATAAAAAAAAATTAGCCTTAAATTCAATAGGGTCTAGTATAGTAATCGAAGTAAGGTTGATACTGAATATAGAAAATTTAACAATAATTCAATGAGAATTCTAAAAAAACGATTAAACCTAAATTTCGAAGGGACTAAATTAGGTTTGTTTAGTAATAATGCAATTTTTCGTAATAAAAATGCCATTTATCATTTGATAGTTAATACAAATTCACTAGTTTTACCATTCATTATAAAGTTAAAAAATATGAGTTTAAATTATAAATTAACTGTAAACGATGCTTTGTCATTTGATTTTGACAAGGATAGTATTTCTCAACTCGATGCCGTTGGCGTAGAAACCAATAAATACCACATTTTGCATCAAAACATTCCCTATAAAGCCGAGGTGGTTTCATCGGACTTTAATAAAAAATCGTATCAAGTTAAAGTAAATAATTCAACATATAATGTTGTTATTGCGGATGACTTAGATATTCTTATCAAAGATTTAGGCTTTGAAATTGGTAAAACGAAGCAGGTAAACGCTATTAAAGCACCTATGCCGGGCTTGATACTCGAAATTGGAGTTTCCGTTGGACAAGAGGTTAAAACCAATGATAATCTATTGATTCTTGGTGCCATGAAAATGGAAAACAGTTTCTTATCTCCTCGTGATGGTATCATCAAAGCCATTAAAGTAAATGTCGGTGACGCCGTTGTAAAAGGGCAATTGTTAATTGAATTTGAGTAATTAAGAACAAAGAGAAACGAATTTAAAATAAAGCGAAAACACTTCCTTTTATTTTTTAAATTCTATTTTCTAAAATCTAAAAATATGAAGAAAATATTAGTTGCCAATAGAGGCGAAATTGCCATTAGAGTAATGAAAACCGCCCAAAAGATGGGTATTAAAACTGTAGCCGTATATTCGACTGCCGATAGAAATGCCCCACACGTTAAATTTGCCGACGAAGCCGTTTGTATTGGTGAAGCACCGTCTAGCCAATCTTACCTAATGGGAAGCAAAATTATTGAAGTGGCCAAAGCCTTAAATGTAGATGCCATTCATCCAGGTTATGGGTTTTTGAGTGAAAACGCCGCTTTTGCCGAAGAAGCAGAGCGAAACAACATTATATTTATAGGACCAAAATCCAAAGCCATTGAAATTATGGGAAGCAAACTGGCTGCTAAAGAAGCCGTAATGCACTATAATATTCCGATGGTTCCAGGTGTAGACCACGCCATTACCGATATTGAAGAAGCAAAAAAATCGGCAACCATTATTGGTTTCCCTATTTTAATTAAAGCTTCTGCAGGAGGTGGTGGAAAAGGAATGCGTGTGGTAGACAACGAAAAAGATTTTATTTCTCAAATGGATAGAGCCATCAGTGAAGCCGTAGCGGCTTTTGGTGACGGTTCTGTTTTTATTGAAAAATATGTGGCCTCTTCTCGTCATATCGAAATCCAAATCATGGCCGACAGTCATGGCAATGTACTCTACTTTTTTGAAAGAGATTGTAGCATCCAACGCCGCCATCAAAAAGTAGTAGAAGAAGCCCCTTCGGCAGTGTTAACTCCCGAAATTCGTAAGAAAATGGGTGAAGCTGCCGTAATGGTAGCCAAATCCTGCGATTATCTAGGTGCTGGTACAGTTGAGTTTTTATACGATGAAAATGATAATTTCTATTTCCTAGAAATGAATACCCGTTTGCAAGTAGAACATCCGGTAACCGAAATTATTTCGGGTGTTGATTTGGTGGAGTTGCAAATACGAGTGGCTAGGGGAGAAGTCTTACAAATGAAACAAGAGGATCTTAAAATACACGGTCACGCACTCGAATTGCGTGTTTATGCCGAAGACCCAGCCAATGACTTCTTGCCTTGCGTAGGACATTTAGACGTGTATCAATTGCCTGTTGGAAAAGGGGTAAGGGTTGATAATGGTTTTGAACAAGGAATGGATATTCCAATTTATTACGACCCAATGTTGTCTAAATTAATAACTTATGGCGACACACGTGAAGAAGCACTACAATTAATGCTGAAAGCAATTGAGGATTACAAAATTGAAGGTGTACAAACGACTTTGCCTTTCGGTAAGTTTGTTTTTGAACACGAAGCATTCCGTTCAGGCCATTTCGATACTAATTTTGTTAAGAAATATTACAGCCCAGAGGTATTGAAAATTCAAAAAGCCAAAGAGGCCGAAATAGCCGCTTTACTGGCTTTGAAACACTATCTCGAAGAACAAAAATTATTGCGATTACCGAACTAATTCAAACTAATTTTAATGGGAGGTCGATTCACATTTCACCTCTTTTACTTTCAATCAAAATGGATTCAAAAATAAAAATATTAAACGATAAAATAGCTTTAGCCCAATTGGGTGGAGGCGAGAAACGTATTGCAAAACACCATTCAAGTAAAAAATTGACAGCCAGAGAACGCATCATGTATTTGATGGACGAAGGCTCATTTGAAGAAATTGGCATGTTGGTTACCCACCGCACCACCGATTTCGGAATGGAAAAAGAAATCTATTATGGAGACGGTGTTGTAACAGGTTACGGAACTATAAATGGTAGAATAGTGTATATTTTTGCACAAGATTTTACGGTTTTTGGAGGTTCATTGTCGGAAACACATGCCGAAAAAATATGCAAAGTGATGGATATGGCGCTTAAAGTAGGTGCGCCAATGATTGGTTTAAACGATTCAGGTGGTGCACGTATCCAAGAAGGGGTGCGCTCTTTGGGTGGTTATGCCGATATTTTCTTTAGAAATGTACAATCGAGTGGGGTGATTCCACAGATTTCAGCTATCATGGGCCCTTGCGCCGGTGGAGCAGTATATTCGCCAGCCATGACCGACTTTACCATGATGGTAGAAAACAACAGTTATATGTTTGTTACTGGTCCTAATGTGGTAAAAACTGTAACCAATGAAGAGGTTACTTCTGAAGAATTAGGAGGTGCGATGACTCACGCTACTAAATCTGG
Organism: uncultured Bacteroidota bacterium; assembly: GCA_903879875.1. Lineage (GTDB taxonomy): Bacteria > Bacteroidota > Bacteroidia > Flavobacteriales > Flavobacteriaceae > Flavobacterium. The sequence goes on along the minus strand of CAIRNC010000351.1, from coordinate 4,026 downwards.
AGTGGCACACATTACCACTCCAAACGGAATTGAATGTCTAGAAAAAATTAAAAAATTACTGAGCTATATTCCACAAAACAATAGAGAGAAAGCACCGAATTTGCCTTATACTTTTGGAGATGAAATCAGAAATCAATTGGTAGATATTGTTCCAGAAAATACAAATAAGCCTTATGACATGCACGATGTGATAAAAGGGATTATTGATGAGGATTCCTTTTTTGAAATCCACAAAGATTTTGCCGAAAATATTATAGTTGGTTTTGCACGTTTGGGAGGAAGAAGTATTGGTATTGTTGCTAATAATCCAAAGTTCTTAGCGGGTTGTCTTGATGTGAAAAGCTCCATTAAAGCGGCACGATTTGTACGTTTTTGTGATGGTTTCAACATTCCTTTATTGGTTTTAGAAGATGTACCTGGATTCTTACCAGGAACCGATCAAGAATGGAATGGAATTATTGTGCATGGTGCCAAATTATTATACGCATTTAGCGAAGCAACAGTGCCGAGGGTTACTGTTATTACTAGAAAAGCGTATGGTGGTGCTTATGATGTAATGAATTCCAAACACATTGGTGCCGACATGAATTTTGCATGGCCAACTGCTGAAATTGCTGTAATGGGTGCTAAAGGAGCCAGTGAAATCATCTTTAAAAATGAGATTGCCTCTGCCACAGATCCTGCAAGCAAACTATTAGAAAAAGAAACCGAATATGCCGATTTGTTTGCCAACCCATACAATGCTGCACAACGAGGCTTTATAGACGAGGTAATCTTGCCAGAAAATACCAGACGCAAATTAATAAAAGCGTTCAGTATGCTCGAAAATAAAACGGTGGATACCCCAAAAAGAAAACACGGGAATATTCCTTTGTAAGAAGTATAAATTCATCCTTAAAAAGAATGAATGGGGAATGAATAATATTTTCAAGAATTGTATTTAATAAAAAAGGGAGAAGAAATTAAAATTTCTTCTCCCTTTTTATGATGTATAATACTAACTATTACCAAATTAAAGATTTAGATTTAAAACAATAATTTAATCTTTATCTAATAAAAAAGAGTGATTTAGAATATTACTTTATTCTAAATCACTCTTATTTTTTTTTTAAGTAGGGGTAACCTATTTAAGATAATTTAATATTTGTTTACAACCACTTTGTAATTGGTAGATGCTCCTGTATTATTGGAAACATTTACAATATACATACCGTTTGAAAAGTTAGATAAATCAAAGTTTTTAGAAGTTCCAGCATTTAAATCTACTTTTTCGTCCAAGATAACAGCGCCAAGCATGTTAATTACTTTAATGTTATTTACTTCATTTTTAAAGTCAATGGTGAAAACACCATTAGTTGGATTTGGATAAATAACCGCTTCTGGATTTGTTGAAAAAGTATCTGTTGCCAAAGCTGGAGCCCAATCTGTTATAACTGAATTTATTTTAGTATCTCCAGCAGGAGTTAAATGTTCAGCCGCAACACCCTTGTTAAAGGTGAAACTGATTATTTCATTATGAATATTTGGGTTACCATCATTCCAAGAGCTTTCAACCCAAACTTTATAAACGCCGTCGGCTACAACTGCACCTGAAGCATTAGTTCCATCCCAAGTAACAGTTTTTGTTCCAAAATTTAGTATTGGTGTGGCACTAGTAGGCGTTGTAGCTACAGCAGAAGCTTTTCGAGTTGCACCAGTTGTTGCTGATGTTACATTACAAGTTGTAGCCATGCAATTAGATAACGTTCCTCCTGATTTTGCAGCCCATGTCGGTAAATGGTCTTTTGTTGAATTAGAAGCAAAACGGTATCTGGTTTTAATAAAAGTTCCAGCACCGTTTTCAATCCAAACCGCTAAAACGTTAGAACCACCCGATACAGCTGGAGATGTTGGAGTTGGTTGATTAAATGTAAAAGTAAATAAACCAGCAGTATTTTGAGCATTCATTGATGTTGAAACACAAAATAATAGAGCGATTCCAACTAGATTAAGTAAATTTTTCATCATTTTTTTTAATTTAAATTAATATTATATTTGAAAGTAAAACAAGTAATATTTAAATTACCCTACCACTTAAAGTGTTTTTTTTATTTAAATTTATATTGATACAAATTTACGAAAAAATTTAATAATGAATGGAATACACGTGATAGAAAAGTTAAATTTTAAGCTACTTTTAATCTGATTAATTCTTAATAATAACTAAAATTATTTCCCTTAATATTACCATAGTATAAAATTAGTGTAATTTAGATTTTTCCCATATAATATAATAGTAGGATTTGAGTTATAAGTATTATAAATATTTTATCTTTGTGTCATAAAAATTAAAACAAAAAACAAATAATACATTTTATGGAAAATCAAAAAAGTAATTCGAGTCTAAAAGCCATTGTAGCTGTTTTGGCATTACTTCTAATAGGAAGTTTAGCCTACATTTTTAAAATGACAACTGATGCCAAATCGCTTCATACGGAGTTAACATCAGTAAAATCAGAAAAAGACAATTTATTGGATTCTTTGGCCATACAAAAAACAATTTATGACAAAGCGATTGAAGATAAAACTGCATTGTCTGATGATTTGATTGCAGAGCGTGAGAAAGTAATGAATTTAATAGCCGATTTAAAAAAATCGAAAGGCGATGTCGCTTCAATGAGCAAATACCGTGAACAATTCAAAAAATTACAGGTAAACATGAAATCATTGATGGCAGAAAACGATGCACTTAAAAAAGCGAATGAAACTTTAACGGTGCAACGAGATAGTACCGTAGTTGTTCTTGGTCAACAAAAGAAATTTAATGATACATTGGTAGTTCAAAATGAAAATTTAGCAAAAACTGTTGAAAAAGGGTCTAAATTAGTAGTAATGAATTTACGAACTCAAGCCATCAAACAGAGAAGCTCAGGAAAACAAATCGACACAGACAAAGCCAGTAGAGCGGATAAGTTGAAAATTTGTTTCTCTATTGCAGCCAATTCCATTGCAAAATCAGGAGATAAAATTTATAATATTCAAATTATTGATAGCAAAAACAATGTTTTGGGAGATAAAAAAACAGAAACTTTTGGTGAAATTTCTCTAACTTATAGTTTCTCTACCAAAGTAGCTTATAACAACCAATCGGTTGATATTTGTGAATTTCTTGAAGGAAATGGAAAGGATTTTGAAAAAGGAACCTATTATGTAAACATTTTTGATAAATCAGAATTGGTTTCTAAAACTAGTTTTACGTTGAGATAATATTAATTCATTTAAAACACTCCACATTGAAATACCCCAAAAAGTTAGACACTATTTGGGGGTATTTTTATGAAATGAAAAGTAAAGTGCACTTACGAATTTAAGCTTTGCTGTATTGAATAAGTTTTAAAAAATCATCAATTAGTAAATGCTACAATACAAGTAAATAGCATAGCTCTCACTGTTCTTAAATGATTGAATTAGATGTTATAATGCATTAAGAAATTAAGGTCTATTACCCGTTCAAAGAATCAGAAATTATAAATAGGATATCTAGCAACTATTGAAAAGAAGACTTTATCTTTTGGTTAAGCTTTTTTAATTTTCAATATTCGAACAAGGTCAACAATGATTAGTTGGCATAGGAAATACCATTATCTATGAATTTTAAACGGAAACAAATAAAAACAGTTAAATCATTAACCAGGTAAAGATACTTATAAAGGAACTGGAATATTTACGATTAACGATTTTTTTTTAAGTTCAATATCTTAGTTCTAGTCAAACAAGCCAATCAAAACAAAAGGCTCAAATTATAATGGAACTAAGTCATAAATATGATTTGGTGGTTCTACTTATCTGTAAGAAGATGGGCAGAAGTAGTTAATATTATAAATTAAGGAACTCAAATAGCTGACAAATATAAAGACATTAAAGAATTAATAAAACAGTTTTACAATCACCATAAAGGCAGTTTGGGCTGTCGCCACATAGCTTTAATAATCAGATAAAAGGAGATCGGAGAGCACACGTCTGAACTCCAGTCACCTGAAGCTATCT
>CAIRNC010000350.1 GCA_903879875.1 uncultured Bacteroidota bacterium | reverse complement strand
GCATAGGGATGCTTAAATTGTGTCGGTAAACTGCTCATTTTAATAAGATTTAGATTGTAAAAATTTTAAAGCTAAGGTAAAATATTTATTAACCAACCACAAACTATTCATTTGAATTATCAAATTTTCAATAGGTTGAATCGTTCTGTAATATATAAAATAGTTTAGTGTTAAAGCAGATACTTTTTTTAGCAAAATGGCAATTTTCACATCAAATTAATTAAAAAAGCCTTTTATTTGCCGGTAGAAAAATTTACAGAAAAAACCAAATCATTAATGTCCAATTATTTTTCAGCTCTTTCCTACAGCAATGAAGATTATGCTTTAGAAGCACTCAATTTTAAAGAATTTGAATCTTGTGTTTTTACTGCTTGCGATTTTTCAAAATGTAATTTTATAGCACTTTCTTTTATAGATTGCACTTTTAATAATTGTATTTTTAATGAAACAAAAATCAATCATGTAGCCTTTAGAACTGCTTATTTTAATGGTTGTAAAATCAAAGATGTAAATTTTGCAATGTGTGACAAATTCATTTTTGAAATCCACTTTAAAGATTGTACGCTGGATTTTTCTAAATTTTATGCTTTAAAAATGAAACGAACTTCATTTACAAATTGCAGTCTGGTTGCAGTCGATTTTATGAGTGCCGATTTAAGCGAAGTAGTATTTGACTCTTGCGATTTATACAAATCGGAATTTGAAAAAGCCATCCTTATTAAAACAGATTTTAAAACAAGCTATAATTACAGCATTGACCCTACTAAATCAAAACTTAAAAAGACCCTATTTTCTCTTGAAAATGTAAAAGGATTACTCTTTAAACATGACATTATTGTTTACTAATTGTTTTAGTTTTAGCTTCTTTTTTTAGAAGAGCTAACAAATAAAAGCAACATCCAGTAGCTATTACTCCTAGGCTCCCCATAACGAACCAATTGGTTTGATAGCCTAAACGAGCAATAATTTCCATGCCAATTTTAGAACTTCCAATGTGTGCTAAGCTAAAACTCATCGTGAAAAAAGCCATATATTTTCCTTCTTTCCCTTTTGGAGCTCTGCTCAATGCAAACGAATTGGAAAAAGGAAAAATAAACATTTCTCCAAAAGTGATAAATAACATACTGATTACTAAAACTCCCGCCCAAAAATGAAATAAAAGCGTATAAAAACTAGCCGTCATTAGTAATGAACCCCAAAGTATTAACTTGATTTTAGAACTATTTTTATGTTCAAAATAGCTTACAATGGGCATTTCCAAAACGAAAATAATTAGACCATTTAAGGTTAGTAATAAACCCGTTTGAAATTCGGTTAGCCCATACATTTCATGGTGATACAATGGTAAAGTCGTAAACAATTGAAAGAACAACAAGGCTGTTATCCAACAAATGACTATAAAAACCCAAAATATTTTATCATTAAAAATAGAATTAAATTGGTTTGACTCCAAAAGTTCGTTTTTTGATAGTGCAGCAGTTTTCTTTTCTTTAACCAAAAAAGCAAAAGCAGAAATAGCGATTATACACGTTGCACCATCTACCCAAAACAAGCAACTGTAACCCCAATTCATAATGATTATTCCCCCTAAAGCTGGACCCGCAGCAAATCCTAAATTTACAGCAGAACGCACTAAAGTAAAAGCTCTAGCTCTATTCTCGGGTTTAGCATAAGTGCCTAATGATACAAACATGGCCGGCCTAAACATATCCGCTATGACCATTAAGAGAAACATGCCTACGCAAAGTCCTTCAAACGAAGTAATATATTGGACTACAAAAAGCAATAAACCACTCGTAAACAAGCTAAAAACCATTATTTTATAAAATCCAATTTTATCGGATAACTTTCCGCCAAGAAAAGAACCTAGCATCGAACCTAGCCCAAAAGCAACCATAATCCATCCGACTTGGCTATACGAAAAATGTAAATTCTCTTTTAAGTATTTGGATAAAAAAGGCAATACCATGGTGCCTGCTCTATTTACAAAAGTAATAATAGCAAGAATCCAAACCTCTCGAGAGAAGCCTCTAAAATTATTAATATAGAAATGAAAACCCTTTTTAAGCATACAAAAATTGATTGGTGCAAATGTAAAAAACTTAATCGCTTTCTGTCTTTGTAGCTTTATAACTTTTAAACTATTTTTGCCGTATGCACTATTTCAATTTCCATACCCATCGGTTTACAAATCAAAATTCAGTTTTTGAACTGGTTAACCAATATCCCCTAGATTTTGATGCTACAATTCCTTATTATTCTATTGGGATTCATCCTTGGTATATAAATGAAAATAATATATATAAGGAGTTGCAAATAATTGAATCTAAAATGGATTTAGAAAATTGTCTTGCCATCGGCGAATGTGGACTGGACAAGCGAATTGACATTCCGATGGATATTCAAATAAGGGTTTTTGAACAACAATTGTTATTAGCCGAGAAGTACAAAAAACCCGTGGTAATACATTGTGTCGCTGCTTTTCAGGAAGTTATTGAAGTCAAAAAAAGGTTGCAGCTTACCATTCCCATGTTAATTCATGGTTTTTCTAAAAATGAAATGATATTAAAAGAACTGATAAAAAATGATTTTTATATTTCGTTTGGCAAATATTTGATACGAAATCCGGATTTAGAAACCGTTTTTCAATCGGTGCCGAATGATTGCTTCTTTTTAGAAACCGATACCATTGAAGAAACAATTCAAGAAGTATATGATTTGGCAGCAACATATAAAAAATGCAATGTTGAGGCTTTAGAAAAAATAATAAATAGTAATTTTGAAACGGTTTTTAATCGTAAAATAAATCAATAAATTATGGCAGAATGGACAGAACGCGCACTTCTATTATTTAAAGAAGAAGGCTTGGAGAAATTAAAAAACGCTAATATTTTAATTGTAGGTGTTGGAGGAGTAGGTTCCTTTGCAGCTGAATTTATTGCTCGAGCTGGTGTAGGGAAACTCACTATCGTTGATGGAGATGTAGTAGATATCACAAATATCAACCGACAATTACCAGCTTTACATTCTACCGTTGGTTTACCAAAAATTGATGTGGTGAGCGACCGATTGATGGATATAAATCCAGACTTAAAATTGACAAAAATTAAAGAATTTTTATCTCCAGAACGGGCATTTGAAATTGTGACAGAAGAATTTGATTATGTTTTAGATTGTATAGATAGTGTTACCCCAAAACTCAATTTAATTATAGCTGCCAAGCGAAAAAGAGTTAAAATTATCAGCAGTATGGGTGCTGGTGGTAAAATGGAAGTAGCAAAAGTAAAAGTAGCCGATATCAGTAATACAGAAAATTGTTTTTTGGCAAAAGCAATCAAAAAACGTTTGAAAGAAGTAAAAATTGACAAAGGAGTTAAAGTGGTTTTTTCTTCAGAAATTCAAGACGAAAAAAGTTTGAAAATCACTGATGGAAAAAACTACAAAAAATCATTTTATGGAACGAATAGCTATATGCCAGGTTTATTCGGATTATATGCCGCAGAAACGGTTATTAGGCACTTGTTGAAATAAAAAGAAGCCTATTCTAAAATAGAATAGGCTTCTTTTTAATACTATTTTAAGCTTATTTTCTAACGAATGGAGGCAATAATTTACTTGAAACTTCTCCAAAACCTATACGGAATTCATGATTTTTACAATAGCCGCTAATAGTAACGGTATCATTGTCATTAATGAATTTTCTTTCTGAACCGTCAGCCATTTTTATTGGGTTTTTTCCTCCCCAAGTCAATTCTAACATGGAACCAAAACTATCTTTTTCAGTACCAGAAATAGTACCAGAACCCATCATGTCGCCAGAGTTCACACGGCAACCATTAGAAGTATGATGCGCCAATTGTTGACTCATTGACCAGTACATATATTTAAAATTGGATTTTGAAACTATTGTAGGCAATGCATTTTCAGGAGTAATAGCCACTTCAAGATGAATGTCAAAGGCATGACGTCCTTTTTGTTGTAAATAAGGAAGCGGCGTTGGATCTTGATTTGGACCTTTTGTTCTAAAAGGCTCCAGCGCATCCATGGTAACAATCCAAGGTGAAATAGACGTTGCAAAGTTTTTTGCTAAAAAGGGACCTAGCGGTACATATTCCCATTTTTGAATGTCTCTCGCACTCCAATCGTTGAGTAAAACCATTCCAAAAATATATTCTTCTGCTTCATGCACTGGAATGTTCTCTCCCATAATGTTGGCATCGGTAGTGATAAAAGCCATTTCTAACTCAAAATCGATAGCTCTCGAAGGACCAAAAACAGGCGATTTTTCTCCATCAGGTAAAGTTTGACCCATTGGACGATGTACGGGTATTCCAGAAGGAACAATCGAGGAACTTCTTCCATGATATCCCACCGGGATGTGCAACCAATTTGGCAAAAGCGCATTAGCTGGATCTCTAAACATTTTTCCGACATTGGTAGCATGCTCTTTACTAGAGTAAAAATCAGTATAATCGCCTATAAGTACCGGCAATTGCATTTCTACATCTTCAATTTTAAAAACAACAACCTCTCTGTGTGATTTATTTTCTCTTAAAATGGCATTATCAATATCAAATAGGTCTGCAATTCGATTTCTAACCAAACGCCACGTTTTTTTACCATCTGAAATAAAATCATTCAACGTATCTTGCATGAACATATCATCGGTTAATTCAATGCCATCAAAATAATTTAGCTGTTGCAATGCACCTAAATCTATAGCAAAATCACCAATTCGAGTACCAATAGTAATGACATCATCTTTCGTAAGAAAAACACCAAAAGGAATGTTTTGTATAGGAAAATCACTGTTTTCAGAGACAGTAAGCCAAGATTTTCGTTCTGGATTGTTAGCAGTTATAGGCATTTTGTATTGATTTGTTTTAATTAAAATTTCAGTTATCAAATATATCATAATATGTTAATCTTACAAACCATTTTCGTAATTTTGACAAGTTTTTAATAAAAAAAATTTAAAATGCAACACGACGAACAAATTTTCGACCTCATTCTTGAAGAACAAGAAAGACAAATTCATGGACTTGAACTCATTGCATCAGAAAACTTCGTAAGCGACCAAGTGATGGAAGCTGCAGGTTCCTGTTTGACCAATAAATATGCCGAAGGCTATCCTGGAAAACGCTATTATGGCGGTTGCGAGGTGGTAGATGTTGTAGAACAAATTGCTATTGATAGAGCCAAAGCACTTTTTGGAGCTGAATATGCCAATGTTCAACCCCATTCTGGTTCTCAAGCCAATACAGCGGTTTATCATGCTTGTTTAAAACCTGGCGATAAAATTCTAGGTTTTGATTTATCTCATGGTGGGCATTTAACGCACGGTTCGCCTGTAAATTTTTCAGGTCGCTTGTACAATCCCGTTTTTTATGGTGTTGAAAGAGAAACAGGACAATTCGATTATGATAAAATTCAAGAAATTGCCACCAAAGAGCAACCAAAATTAATCATTGCAGGAGCTTCAGCTTATTGTCGTGATATGGATTTTGCTCGATTCAGAAAAATAGCCGATAGCGTTAATGCGATTTTATTGGCCGATATTTCACATCCAGCAGGTTTGATTGCCAAAGGACTGATGAACGATCCAATTCCGCATTGTCATATAGTAACAACAACTACGCACAAAACCCTTCGTGGTCCTAGAGGTGGAATGATTATGATGGGCAAAGATTTTGAAAACCCATTTGGTTTAACCACTCCAAAAGGAGAAATTAGAATGATGTCTTCATTGTTAGATTTAGCGGTTTTCCCTGGAAACCAAGGTGGCCCGTTGATGCACATTATTGCTGCAAAAGCAGTAGCCTTTGGCGAAGCATTATCCGATGAGTTTTTCCGTTATTCAATGCAAGTTCAAAAAAATGCGAAAGCTATGGCAGCCGCTTTTATTAAAAGAGATTACCAATTAATTTCTGGTGGCACCGACAATCACATGATGTTGATTGATTTAAGAAACAAAAATATTACAGGTAAAGAAGCAGAAAACGCGTTGGTTCGTGCCGAAATTACAGTTAATAAAAACATGGTTCCTTTTGATGATAAATCACCTTTTATAACTTCTGGAATTCGAGTGGGAACACCTGCAATAACTACACGTGGACTTGTTGAAGAAGATATGGAAATCATTGTAGCGCTTATCGACCGAGTACTTTCTAATCATACCGATGAATCGGTTATTGAAGAAGTTGCCGATGAAGTGAACGAAATGATGAGTGAAAGAGCCATTTTTGTATTCTAAATAAAGTTTTAAGTTTCAGGTTTTGAGTCTTCAAATTGAAACCTGAAATAAAAAAAATAACCCTCATAAACTTTAATAAACTTCAAAAAGTCATGTCCATATTCCGATTAAAATTACCAACCGACCCACGCTGGGTAAATATTGTTGAATCCAATATAGAAGAAATTCTAACGGATCATGCGTGGTGTGAACAAAAAGCCGCTTCCAATGCAATTACAATTATTACAATTAACTCTGAATATCCCGATTTGGTTACTGATATGTTAGCGTTGGCTAAAGAAGAAATTGAGCATTTTGAAATGGTGCATGACATCATCAAAAAGAGAGGTTTAACTTTAGGAAGGGAGCGTAAAGACGAATATGTAGGCGAATTGGCGCAATACATGAAACGCAGCAACATTGGTAGCCGGGTTTCTGGTTTTGTAGAGCGAATGCTTTTTTCGGCGATGATTGAAGCTCGAAGTTGTGAGCGATTTAAGGTGCTTTCAGAAAACATTGAAGACCCTGAATTGGCAAAGTTCTACAGAGAATTGATGGAAAGTGAAGCAGGACACTATGCTACTTTTATTTCTTACGCTCGAAAATACGGTAAAGGTATTGATGTTGAAAAACGTTGGGCAGAGTGGTTGGAATTTGAAGCTTCGGTTATTGCAAAATACGGTAAACGAGAAACCGTACATGGGTAGCGATTTTTGTATTTAGGCTATACTATTATTCATAAATATAAACCTCAAAGATTTAAATCTTTGAGGTTTATTTGTATCTCACCACCCTTTTAGAATTTTATTAAAAAATTAGGGAAAACAATCTACAATTAAGTAGTTATTTAAGATTAAAATTTTTAAATATTAGAGTTTAAAAACGCAACCAACATCAAATGTTGAATAAACGTTCGTTAAATTTCCACTTGCTTTTGAAATATCACTCGATCCAGACATTCCTTGATAATCTATTAAAATACCTATGTTTTTTTGGATTTCAATTCTATAACCTATTCCAAAATTTAAACCATATTGAGTTGGATTTACTAAATTATTTATATCAGTATCATTTGCTTTAGCCGACATTAAAAAACCGATGCTAGGACCAAAATTTAAATTCCATTTTCTGGAACTTCCAAAATGCCAATTTGCATTAATCGGAATGGTTAAATAATTTAATTTTTCAGTAATTCTATTGTATTCCGATCCCATTGTTTGTATTAATAATCCTGATCGAATACTCCAACGATTGTTGAAATAATAATCACCATCAATTCCGAAAGTAACACTATTTATTGGGCTATTTGCTGAAGATGTTTTTCCATCAAAATTATAATTTGAACTTGATGAACCAAGAAAAGGAGTTAGTTCAAAAGTTCCAATTGCTCTTGATTGTGCATTTGTCAATGTATATGCACAAAGGAATAATGCGCATAAAATAATTTTTTTCATTTTTTATATTTTTAAAGTGGAACAAATGTAAAAAAATTTATAAAACGGTTCTGTAAAAAGTATCCTTTTTGGTTCTGCTGCTACTCCTGACTACCGATTTTGATTGGTTTTTTTAATTTGAGGGAGTAATGGACAAAATTAATGCTTTTTTTTAGACCATTAATTCAAGTGGACATTTTTAATGCTTTTTATTTTTAGTATTATGTTTATT
>CAIRNC010000349.1 GCA_903879875.1 uncultured Bacteroidota bacterium | reverse complement strand
TGTCCTGTAGCAACATAATCCGCACCAAGACTTAAGGCAATTTTCATGAAAACATCAAACTTTATTTCGCGATTACACAATACGTCGGGATTAGGCGTTCTTCCTTTCTCATATTCGTGGAACATATAATCAACAATTTTTTCTTTGTATTGCTCGCTTAAATCCACTGTTTGAAAAGGAATACCGAGTTTTTCGGCTACCAATAACGCATCATTGCTATCTTCTAGCCAAGGACATTCATTAGATATCGTTACGGAATCATCGTGCCAATTTTTCATAAATAGCCCAATAACTTCATAGCCTTGTTGTTGTAACAAATAAGCCGCTACACTAGAATCTACGCCACCCGAAAGCCCAACAACTACTCGTTTCATATTGCATTTCATTTTAGGATGCAAAAGTAAGAAGTTGTTTTATTCTGAAAGTCCTTTTTATCACTATTTTAGATAATTATTCTACTTATTTTGTATCTTTCCTTTAGCGAAACTCTAATGATACGGTAACAAAGCATTTAATCTTATCGATTTTAGATTGAAATAGCTTTAAAAGAAATAGTAAAATTTTAGTTAATTTCTTTAGTAACCTTATAAATTTGAATACTTTTGCATTCTTAAAACATAAAAATATATTTTAAAAATGAAAAAAGTTCTTTTATTATTACTTGTAACGGCATCGTTTGTTTCATGTAAAAAAGTTGCAGATGGTGAGTTTATTATCACTGGAAAAGCAGATGGAATTGCTAATGGTGTAGCCGTTTATTTGCAAAAACAAGATTCTACAGGAATAGTACCCGTTGATACCGTAAAAGTAGAAAATGGAAAATTCAAATTTGAAGGAAAAGTTAAAGAACCAGGCATCCACTTTATTCAAGTAGATAAAATTGACGGTAAAGCTGTTTTAATTCTTGAAAGTGGGGAAATTGTTATGAATGTTCGTAAAGATACAATTACAAAAAGTAAAGTTTCAGGAACCTTTAGTAATGATAAATTGACTTCCTTTTTAGATGATAGTCAAAAAATTCAAAAAAGAATGATTGCTTTTCAAAAAGCTAACATGGCTAAATTTAATGAAGCGCAAAGTAAACAAGATACTGCAACAATTAATTCGTTGATGAAAGAAAATAACGTTTTTCAAAAGGAATCATTTAAATTGCAAATGGATCATATTGAAAAATACCCTAAGTCGTATTTGTCACTTTTATTTTTGCAACAAGCATTAAATCAACCTGATAAAGACGATGCTAAAATTAAAAAATTATTCGAAACTCTAGATCCAAGTCTTAAAGATACTAAAGAAGGTAAAAAACTTAAAAAAAGCATAGAGAGTTTAGGTGCTGCGGCTATTGGAACAATGGCGCCAGATTTTTCCGCACCAAATGTTGACGGAAAAATGGTTTCATTAAAAGAATCATTAGGAAAAGTAACTATTGTTGACTTTTGGGCTTCTTGGTGTGGACCATGTAGAGCTGAAAATCCAAATGTTGTAGCTTTGTATAATGAATTTCACGCTAAAGGTTTAAACATTATTGGTGTGTCTCTTGACAAAGAAGGAGAAGCAGCAAAATGGAAAGAAGCTATTGCAAAAGATGGTTTAACATGGACGGAAGTGTCTAACTTAAAGTTTTGGCAAGACCCAATTGCAATGAAATACAATGTAAAAAGTATTCCAGCAACTTTTTTATTAGATGCTACTGGAAAAATTATAGCAAAAGATTTACGTGGAGCTGAATTAAAAGCGAAAGTTGCCTCTTTATTGGGCGCTTAAACATTTAAATATTTGAATTAAAAAAGTCATGGTTGCAATTGCAATCGTGACTTTTTTTTTGAAATTAATTAAAATTAGTGAGTAATATTTTTTGGAATGCACCCCAATATTTTCGATTAAAATTCCTATCATTACTCACGAAGTGATGGCCTAAATGCCAATATTGGTAAATTAAGTATAAAATTTATCGTTGACTAAGACAGGCTTAGTTTTAATTTTGAAATTTATTTCAAATAGACAAAAATTTATTTTCATATTAAAACGAATTAAATGCCAATTAACAACAGTTTAATTGGCATTTTTAATTTATTACTTTTAAAATTTGACATTAAAAAGTAGGGCAAATCCTTATTTAATGGTTTTAATATACATTAAAAAATATTCATCATGACTAGAAAAGCATTTTTTGCACTTGTAGGATTTGGAGCTGTAGCAGTTTCATTTACAACCTATTTATTTGAATTAATTTTTAGTTATTTAAGAAAATACAATACCCCTTTAACAGGAAATTCACTTAGAGTATATTCATAATTATAAAAAAAAGCGTTATATTTACATTTAAATATTCGCTTTTTTTATTTAAAAAAGTTAAAAATTATGCACATTTTAATAGTCGAAGACGAAACTGGAATTGTTCAGTTTTTAAGACAAGGTTTAGAAGAAGAAGGATATGTAATTACAAGTGCTTCTGATGGTTTACAGGGATTTGAATGTACTCAAAAAGAACATTTTGACCTTATTTTATTAGATTGGATGTTGCCAAAAATGACAGGAGTCGAATTATGTAAAGCCATACGTTTAAAAAACAAAACAACTCCCATTATTTTTTTAACAGCTAAAGACACAGCACAAGAAACCATTGAAGGACTAAAGGCAGGTGCTAACGATTATATCAAAAAACCATTTAGTTTTGACGAATTGGTGGAACGAATAAAAGTTCATTTCCGAACACAAAATACGGATGATTTATTGACACTTGGCAAAATCGAAATTCATGTATCGCAACACCTTGTGATTGATAATGGCGTTGAAGTAACAATGACACAACGTGAATTTGAATTATTTCATTACTTAGTAAAAAACAAAGGAAAAGTTTGTACCCGAACACAAATTATTGAAGACGTATGGGATATTCATTTTGATTATGATACTGGTGTTATTGATGTGTTTATAAATGCAATACGAAAAAAACTAAATCTAAAAATTGAACAAGATTTTATAAAAACAATTAGAGGTGTAGGCTATATTGCAAATGATTAATTTAAAAAATGTTTCGATTTTCATTTAAAAACAGAATTGCTTTCAACTATATTATAACCACTGCAATGTTAATTTTTGTGGTGTTTTTTGCCATTTTTTCCATTGTAAAATATAGTGTTTACAGCCATATAAATAGCGATATTCTAATTGAAGTCGATAAACATCTATCTGAAGTTGTTTTAAAAAACAATCATATAGGTCTCAATCATGATGATGAATGGAAAGAAAGAGAACATAATACAGTAGCCGTAAACCCAGTATTTGTTCAGTTTTATGACACAAAAGGCTCAGTTGCAGAAAAGTCTCCAAATCTTAAAATACAAACTTTAAAATTTCATCCTGAAATAAAAGATTATGAATTATTTGACACTCGATTAGTCAGGAATGCAATTCGTCAAATACAAGTCCCATTATATCAAAATCAAATAAAAAGAGGCTATTTACTTATTGCAATGCCTTTAGAAGATGCAAAAATGGTGCTTCAAAATTTATTTAAAATTCTACTTTTCACCTACCCCCTTATATTAATATTATTGTTTATCATCGCTAGAATTATTGCTGGAAGGAGTATAAAACCTATAAGTTCTATAATTGAAACTTCTAATATAATTACCAAAGACAATCTAAAATCTAGAATTCCATTACCTCAAAATCAAGACGAATTATATGTCTTATCGCAAACAATAAACAATCTTTTAGACCGTATTGAAAACACCATTGAACGTGAAAAACAATTTACTTCTGATGCTTCACACGAACTAAGAACACCTTTAACTGTAATCAAAGGAACCCTGGAAGTATTAATTAGAAAACCTAGAAATCAAGAAGAATACCACGAAAAAATTAATTTTTGTGTTTCTGAAGTCAATCGTTTGAATGATTTAGTGGATCAATTATTATTACTGGCTCGATTTGAAAATCAGAAAAAGAGCTTAAAAATTGAAAAAACATATCTAAACGCCATACTTTTAGATACTATTGCACGCTATTCTAATGTGATTTCTTCAAAAAAAATCCAACTATCAACGGCATTTGCGATGGATTATTATGTCAATACCGATGGTTATTTGCTGACAATAATAATAACTAATTTGATTTCAAATGCTTTGAAATATTCCAATGAAAATGCCAATTTGTTTGTTAATATTACCGATAATAATGGGATAATTGAATGCCAAATTTCGGATTCAGGCAGAGGAATTGCAGCAGCAGATTTAGATAAGATATTTAATCAATTTTATCGTTCCAAATCAATAGAAAACTCAGATATTAAAGGAACTGGTTTAGGATTATCTATAGTTAAAAGGTTGTGCATCTTGCTAAATATTGAAATCCAAATACAAAGTAAAGAAAATAGTGGCACAAGCGTTTTTTTACGATTTCACTAGAAGAATTTTATTTAAATAAACCTAATAGTATTAATTCTACATATTTATTAATACTTTTTGTATGTCTTTTAATGTAACTATTTGAATGAATATTGATATATTCAATACTTATTTCAATAAAATAAATTTGAAAATCTATCTCTTTTAGACTCACTATTTATTTTATGCTAAATCATTCAACAATAATTTTCATAATAGTAAAAATAGTTTTTCAAAACTGGAAGTTGATGTGAATTTTATTCATTAATTCACTCATCCAATAGGTTACAAAATGAATCAAAGCGATACTAATGCAAATCCAAAAAATAAAAAGAGGAGCAAAAAACTTTGTTTTCTACTCCTCTTTATTTAAATAATTTTGAAAGACTTTATCAGCGACCTAATGGTACTGAGGCTTTCTATTATATAAAACTAGAAATTATTTTTTCTCGTTTTTTTCCATTTTTGCTTTTAATCCGGCAAGAATGTCGTTGTTATCTCCTAAAGTAGCTGCTGGTGCATTACTATTGCTAGCAACCGCTTCAGCAACTGCTTTCACTGCTTTTTCTTCTTCCTCACGGAAAATAGCGGTGTGAGAAGCTACTACTCTTTTGAATTCTTTGTTGAATTCGATAACTTTGAAATCAGCTGATTCTCCTTTTTTCAATTTTTTACCGTCTTCTTTTTCAAGGTGACGTGTTGGAATGAAAGCAACGATATCATCTCCAAATTCTACTGTAGCACCTTTGTCAACAATTTCTGAAATTGTTCCGTTGTGGATAGTTCCAACAGCGAAAGAATCTTCATATTTGTCCCAAGGATTAGCTGTAGTTTGTTTGTGACCTAAAGATAATTTACGTCCATCAACATCCAATTCTAATACAACTACTTCTAATTTTTCACCAACATTTACAAATTCAGATGGATGTTTGATTTTCTTAGTCCAAGAAAGGTCAGAGATATAAATCAATCCGTCGATTCCTTCTTCCAATTCTACGAAAATTCCGAAGTTTGTAAAGTTTCTAACGATTCCTGTATGTTTAGATCCTACTGGGTATTTACCTGTAATATCTGTCCATGGATCTTGAGTCAATTGTTTGATACCTAATGACATTTTACGGTCATCTCTATCTAAAGTTAAAATAACTCCTTCCACTACATCACCCACTTTTACGAAATCTTGAGCAGAACGTAAATGCGTTGACCATGACATTTCAGAAACGTGGATTAAACCTTCAACACCTTCAGCAACTTCAATGAAAGCTCCGTAATCAGCAATAACAACTACTTTTCCTTTTACTTTATCACCTACTTTAATTTCAGCATCAAGTGCATCCCATGGGTGAGCGTTTAATTGTTTTAAACCTAATTGAATTCTTGTTTTTTCGTCATCGAAATCAAGGATTACAACATTTAATTTTTGGTCTAATTCCAGCACTTCACTTGGGTGATTGATTCTTGACCAAGAAAGGTCAGTAATGTGAATCAATCCATCAACACCACCTAAATCAATAAACACACCATAAGAAGTAATGTTTTTAACAATACCTTCTAATACTTGTCCTTTTTGTAATTGACCGATGATTTCTTTTTTCTGTACTTCAATATCCGCTTCAATAAGCGCTTTATGAGAAACAACAACATTTTTGAATTCGTGGTTGATTTTCACAACTTTAAATTCCATCATTTTGTTTACATATACATCGTAATCTCTAATTGGTTTAACATCAATTTGAGATCCTGGTAAGAATGCTTCGATTCCGAAAACGTCAACGATCATACCCCCTTTAGTTCTGCATTTTACAAAACCATTAACGATTTCTCCTGTTTCGTTAGCCGAAATAACTCTGTCCCAAGCTTTGATAGTACGTGCTTTTCTGTGAGACAATACCAATTGACCAGTTTTATCCTCACGGATGTCAATCAATACTTCTACTTTGTCACCTACTTTTAATCCTGGATTGTAACGGAATTCGTTTAAAGAAATTACTCCTTCTGATTTAGCGTTGATGTCAACGATAGCATCTCTGTCAGTAATTCTAACAACAACACCTTCAACAACTTCTTCTTGATCCGTGTTGATAAACGTTTTTGTAACTAATTCTTCAAATTCTAATAAGTTTTTTTCGTCAACTGCATCAATACCTTCTTCGAAATTGTGCCAGTTGAATTCTGCTAAAAACTGTTCTTGTGATTTTAATTGTTCAGACATGTGTTCTGATAAAAATTTGTATTCTGTTTTCGCTGTGTTTCTTAATGCGATGAAAAAACAGAAGTTTGTTTTACGTAATGATTTGATACCTAAAGGAAACACCTACCGCCAAAAGGTGTGCAAAAGTAATCATTATTTATCAAATACAAAATATTTATTAATAAAAACCCTTTCTCTATTTTTAAAAGAGAAAGGGTTCGTATATATTGACTAGATTGAAAATTAATGACTCACATTTTCAACGGCACTAGGGTCATGTTTGTGTTTGAAGAAAATAGCAAATAAAACCGCTATTACCAAGGCATAACCCGCGAATGAAAGCCATATATTATGCCAATCAGAAACTCCATCATGAACAAAATATTTTCCTATAATAAATCCCGACACTTTGCTTCCAAGATATGCACCAAATCCATTCGTCATCATCATAAATAATCCTTGAGCAGAAGAACGAATTTTAGAATCAGTTGTTGTTTCAACAAATAAAGAACCCGATATATTAAAGAAATCAAATGCCATTCCATAAACTATGTTTGACATTAAAATTAATATTAATCCAAAACCATAAGGATTACCAAATGATAAAAATCCGAATCGTAAAACCCAAGCTAACATTGAAATTAGCATTACATTTTTAATTCCAAAACGTTTAAGAAAAAATGGAATTGTTAAAATAAAAACAGTTTCTGAAATTTGAGATAACGACATTATGAAAGTTGAATTTTCAGTAACAAATGATTTTGCATATTCTGGATTTTTGGCAAAATCATATAAAAAAGCATCACCATACATATTTGTCAACTGCAATGCAGCTCCTAGAAATAAAGAAAACATAAAAAACAAAGCCATTTTGGAACTTGCAAAAAGCTTAAAAGCGTTTAAACCCAATTGTTCTATTAATCCTGCATCTTTAGAAATTGTTTTTTGTGGTGGACATTTTGGCAATGTAAATGAATAAATTCCTAAAACTATAGCAATTACGGCACCAATGTAAAACTGATTAGCATTTATATTACTATGAGTAAAGTTTGTAATCCACATAGCAGCAATAAAACCAATAGTTCCCCATACTCTTATAGTTGGAAAAACTTTCACAACATCATAATTATTTTCTTTAAGTATAGAGTAACCTATTGAATTTGATAATGATATGGTTGGCATGTAAAAAATCATAGCTCCAAAAATCACATAATATAAGGTGTCAGGATCATTAACTTGTGGAACGTAACATAGTACAATGCCATACAAAATATGCAGTATTCCATATAATTTTTCTGCATTAACCCATTTGTCAGCAATAATTCCTGTTATTGCTGGCATAAACAATGAAGACAATGCTAATGTTGAAAATATTGCTCCAAATTGAGGAAATCCCCATCCTTTAGAATTTAAACAATAGGTTCCTATAGTAATCAACCAAGCTCCCCAAACAAAAAATTGGAGAAAACTCATAAGAGTCAATCTAAATTTTATACTCATAATTTATTTGTTATTTTAATGTAAATAGATTGTAAATCTACTATTAAAAATGAGAATACCAAAAATTTACAACGTTTTAGTAACTTGGTTTACTAAATTCAAAACCATTTCAAATTGTTCGGCTCTTGTAAGATGTGAATTATCGATTTCAATAGCATTTTCAGCCTTTACTAATGGAGAATCATCTCGATGTGTATCAATATAATCACGCTCTTGTACATTTTTTAATACTTCATCATAAGAAACAACATCTCCTTTGGATTTCAATTCGTCAAAACGGCGTTGAGCACGAGTTTCTGGACTTGATGTCATGAATATTTTAAGCTCGGCAGCTGGAAAAACAACAGTACCAATATCTCTTCCGTCCATAACGATACCTTTGTTTTCGCCCATTTCTTGTTGTTGTTCCACTAATTTGGCACGAACTTCAGAAACCTCGGCAACTTTGCTCACAAAATTAGAAACTTCAATGGTTCTAATTTCCTTTTCTACGTTGGTTGCATTCAAATACATTTCCGCAAAACCCAAATCTTCATTGAACTTAAATTCCAAATGAATAAAAGGTAGGCCGAGAATCAAAGTTTCTTTGTCAAAAAAATCAGTTGAAATGTATCCGTTTTGCATTGCAAAATAAGCAATGGCACGATACATGGCTCCTGAATCAACATATATATAGCCCAAATGTTTGGCTAATTGTTTGGCTAAAGTGCTTTTTCCTGTGGATGAAAAACCGTCAATGGCAATTGTAATTTTTTTCATATTTCCGATGCCATAAAGGCGCTAAGTATACTAAGTTTTATTTTAACAAAGATAGGTAAGGTATTAAGAAACTAAAATCTAATCTTGAAAATTCATGGTCAAGCCAAAAAGACTTGTATTTCCTGCCAAGGAATATCTGGAATAGGAATAATTGAATTTGATATTTCCCATTTTCAAT
>CAIRNC010000348.1 GCA_903879875.1 uncultured Bacteroidota bacterium | reverse complement strand
TTCTATGTATCATCCCTACGGGATTTTTTATGTATTGCTATCTTATAATCAACGGATTAAAATCCGTTGTTACAAAAATAGTCGTTCCTACGGAACTTTTCATTGCTTAATAGAGCCATCGGCTCGACATATCATATAAGGCTGGACTTCAGTCCAGTCGTTACGACGCAATATCATATCTCACCTCCACCCAAGAGCCATCGGCTCTACCTATCTTGTAAGACTGGACTTCAGTCCAGTCGATAAAACCCAATACCAGTAAAAAAGTGCCGTAGGTACGACACCTCTGTTATCTACTTACTTTTGCTCGTTTTCAACGCAAACCCTATGAGAGTTCTTGCAATAAGACAATTTATAAGTTACGTCTCTTAGATGCTTTAGTACTAAATGCGTTAGCTTTTAGTAGTAAAATGTATCGAGAAGATTCTTTAATCTAATAATTTGAAACCTATTTGCGATAACCCTTTTTTTTATTTAATTTAACCATTATAAAAAGTTTACCAAGAATGACAACAGTTACAGTAAAGTTTAGCGGTGAAAACAAAGACTTAGAAATGTTTTTGAATTGTGGTGTTACGGCTTACAGTTCCAAATTTTTAGACATCACTACTTTACAAGTCGAATGGAATGTTGATAAAGAAAATCAAGAAAAAGCCATTGAAGCCTGCATGTCATTGGTCAACACACATCAAATGGAACTATGGAATGTAGAATGTAAAGACTTTACTTCAAACTAATTTTTAAAACTCCAATGCTGGAGCATATTCCTCTTTCAGCTCTTGAGCCAAAAACAAACGCAACTCATTCTTATCATTAAAACCATTAATTTTTTGCTTATAAGTCTCCGCAATGGTTGGATTTTCTATTTCTAGTTTTCTATTCTTACTAATTTCTAAAAACTCAGTTTCCATATCAATGCCTAAATAACGACGATTGGCTAAATTAGCGGCGATTCCTGTAGTGGAACTTCCTGCAAATGGGTCTAATATCCATGCGCCAGGTTTGGCAAAGTAGAAGGTGTTATGACACATTCAAAGTAATAAAAATAATACTTTTTTTTTAATGAATTGAAAATGAGTAATTTTAAAATAAGAACATAAATTATTGATTTTGATCGTATTATAATTTGTTTTTGTTAAATATAGATCTAATATTTGCATCAAATAAAAGTTTATGAATACGTCATTTGAACGCTGTGAAAATACAAAAGTAGAATGGTTAACTCCGCCAGAATTAGTTCAAAAATTAGGAGCGTTTGATTTAGACCCTTGCAGTCCAATCAACGCACCATTTTTACATGCAAAAAACAATTTTACAACACTTGATGATGGATTGGTTAAAGATTGGTTTGGTAGAGTTTATCTAAATCCACCTTATGGAAGAGGTATGGAATTATGGCTAGATAAATTAAAAAATCACGGAAATGGAATAGCATTAATTTTTGCGAGAACGGAAACGAAATGTTTTTTTGAGCATATTTGGAATGATGCCGATGCTATTCTGTTTGTAAAAGGGAGAATTCGGTTTTATCATGTTTCAGGAATTCAAGCAGGTACTCCTGGAGCTCCAAGTGTATTTATTGCATATGGAAGTGAAAATGCTTTAGCTTTAAAAAATTCTGGAATTGAAGGGAGATATTTGAATTTGAAATTATAAAATTTCATAAACTATAAATTCTGCAATATTGAATTCCGCATCAATTATCCATTCATTTTCAATTAAAAGTTTTTTTAATGCTTCATCTTCATTAGTAACATTTTCAACAATACCTATTACTTGCATATTGTTTACTTCGTATGAATTGTTCGGGGCTTCAGTTAAGCCTTCTGGTGAAATAAAAATATATTTTTTCATAGTTCGATTTTTTTATAATTTCCTCTTCCATTAAATTCAATAAAACCTTTGTCTCTTAAAAACTGTAATTGCTGACGAATTTTATCCTTGATATGATTATTATTTGGATATTTAACTTTTAATTTATTTTCAAAAGCATATAATTCTTCTAATGTAAAAGATTGCTTTTTGATTTCTTCAACACATTTTAAAATATCTAGAATCCAACCTCTAGATTCTAAACTTTTAGATTTTAAAAAATCAGTGCTTTTCAATTTTATATGTACTTTTTCTCTTTCAATTATTTTTGAATTTTCAACTATAAAGATTCTCCCACTTTCAGGAACTTTAGAAATATCAATATTACAACCAATCCAACCTGCTCGTTTTGCTGTTTCTGATAATGGTTTACGTTTTATAATAATATCTGGTGTAAAAAATTGTTTTGGAATTACTAAAAAATTATTTACTACACTTTTATCGTAAGTCAAAAAGAAAAAATTTGGATTGGTATCAGATGTTATCCTTTTAATCATGCTATCATAAGCACCATCATTAATTATTCCACTTAATTTACCATTTTTGCTTTTTAATTCAAATTCTTCTTTACAAGCTAAACAATAAAAATCGGCTACGGGCATATTGTTTTCAAAATCATTCAAAGGTAATTGACCACAATTTGGGCAATATGAATTCTCTTTAACCCAGTTTTCAGTTAAAACTCTAGCAATTTGTGAATTGCTTTTGTAACCATCAGCTAACTTTAAATTAAAATTTAAATTCATATCTTATATTTTGTTGTCAACTGGGTTTTACCGCCAGCCCATTTCAAAAATGGTTTTGCCTGCATCTTTATATTTTTATTTTCAAATATAAATCATTTAATTGTATAACTGAAAGTTTATTTTTACTAAAAATCCCTCCCCTAACCCCACAAAAAAAAGCCGTTCTCCCGAACCGCTTTCTTCAATCCAAAAAATTTTAAAAAATACAACGCTGCTTTGCGTGCCGTGATGGCTTCTTTAATCAAATAGGAAATTGCCTGTTTGGGTCGGGTTTTGATTCCGATGTCGATACCAAAAACCGCTTCACGATTGGATTAATCGGAGCTAAAAATGCCGTTAGCATAGTGAATTTTTCACGTTGTAACTTTTGAGTTTGCATAGCTGGCTTTCTACTCTTACGAGGTAAGCTTCTCATTACATCTTTGCCGCGCCATGTGGCGCCGACTACTGGAATGAAAGGTTTTGAAAGGAATGAAAGCCATTGAAAGCCCATGAAAGAATTGATAACCTTTGAACGCATTTGACTATACAGCAGTTAAAAAGTAGGGGTTTTGTTCGTGTTTCGTTCGTGTTTGCTTCGCAAACGGTTCGTATGTGCTGGTTTGGGATGGTGGTTTTTACAAAGAAAGGATGGATAAACCACGGAGTAGTTACAGAGAAACTAGGTTTTATTATGTTCTCGATACTATTTTCTATTTCAAAAACTAGCGTTTTTAAAACAGAAAATCACTCGAAGTGACGGTGGTTGTAGTTATTGCATATAATTTATAGATTTACGTCTCTTCGATTTCTATTTATAAAATTGCGATT
>CAIRNC010000347.1 GCA_903879875.1 uncultured Bacteroidota bacterium | reverse complement strand
CCTTTATACTCACTCAATAACTCAATGAACTTGCTCCCTTTCGGGTCGGCAAAGATAATCACTCTTTTTGTTTCTGACAAATCTTTTTTTGAGAAAATTTTAAACCCTCTCTCTTTTCAATTTACCTCCACTACTACAATGAACTTTATCCCTTATTGCGGGTGCAAAAGTAACACTTCTTTTCTCTTTTTAAACCCCTTTTTTGACTTATTTTTTATGTATTTTTCAATGCGCTGATTGCGCGATGGTTGGAAGACGGATTTTTCTGAAGTATTAAGATATTTATGCTCAAAAAAGTCAAATTGAATTCGTATTTGAAGTCATTCAAACTAATTTAAGGCAGTATCACAAAGTATATTGGTGCTTAATTATAGTTTTCCAGTCTTGGCCATTACAAAAAGAATGACAATTGGAATTAACAATAGAACAACAATATTAGTATTTTCAGTCAACATACTTGGTTCTCTTAAAATAGTAAGTACAAAACCTCCTATCGCTCCTCCAAAATGGGCGGTATGTCCTATATTATCATTCTTCGCATTCATACCATATATAGAATAGAGTAAATAAAGAAGTCCAAATATGAATGCTGGAATTGGAATCGGTATGAAAAACAATCCTATACCCATGTTAGGCTCTAGTAAAATAGCGGAATACAATATGCCTGTAACTGCCCCTGAAGCACCAATCGCTCTATAATTGTAATCATCTTTATGAAACAATAATGTGAGTAAACTTCCAAAAATTAAACTTCCTAAATATATAATTAGAAAATAAAAATCGCTAAAGCTTTCGTACACAACTGGAGCAAACATATATAATGTATACATATTAAAGGCCAAGTGCATAATGTCGGCATGAAGAAATCCTGAAGAAAGAATCCGAATCTGTTCGCCTGAGCAAATACTACCAATATGAAATTCGTATTTTCTAAAAAAAGAAATATCATTAAAACCTTTAAAACTAAAAAGTAGATTGATGAGAATGATGGCAAGTAAGGGAATGTTCATTTTTAAAATTTAGGAAACAAATTTATAAAATTCTAGCTAACACTTTTATTAAATATTCCAAATTCCAAGAATAAAAGTATCTTTGCAAGAAAAATAGAGTTAAAATGCAGTTTTTAATTTATATCCTGATTTACCCTTTTCTTTGGTTGGTCTCTATAATGCCTTTTCCGATTTTATATTTTTTGTCAGACCTTCTATATATACTAATCTACAACATTTTTGGTTACAGAAAAAAAGTAGTTCGTGAAAATTTAGCTTTAGCACTCCCCCATTTATCTGACAAAGAGCGAATGATTATCGAAAAGAAATCATACCATCATTTTTGTGATATGTTTCTTGAAATGATAAAAACAATGACTATTTCTGAGTCGGAAATTGACAAACGTTATGCGTTTACTAATTTTGAAGTTTATACCGCTCTTGAAAAAAAAGAAAAGAGTATTGCGCTGATGTGCGCCCACTATGCTAGTTATGAATGGGCGGTTTCATTAAATAGACATATTACTTTTATAGGATACGGGATTTATAAAAAAATAAACAATCCCTATTTTGATAAATTAGTTCACAGAATCCGATCTCGATTTAAAGCCGTTTTGATTACAACAAGAGATACTGCCGCTACCATTGAAAAAAACGCAGCAAATCATAACTTAGGTCTTTATGGTTTTGCGAGTGATCAATCGCCTCAATTACACGCCTCTTACCATTGGAAAGATTTTTTGGGGGTAAATGTACCTGTTCATACCGGAGCAGAAATGCTTTCTAAAAAATTTGACATGAACGTAATTTTCATGCGAACAAAGAAAGTAAAGCGGGGTTTTTATGAAGCCAGCTTTGAAGTGTTATCCGAAGACGCGTCATCAGTACCCGATTATGAAATTACGGATCGTTTTTTAGAATTAGTAGAGCAACAAATATATGAAGCACCAGAATTTTATCTATGGACACATAATAGATGGAAACATTCAGGCAAAAACCCTAATTTGCAAACCAATTAGCAACCATTTCTTGCTCTAGATTTATGGATTGTTTATGGATAAATTCATTGGTGTTTTTATCATAAACATAATCTTTAGACCATTCTTTATGGTTTTCGGCAAGTGCTATAATGCTTTGACAGACAAATTTTATTTCAACATTTGTAGTTGTTGGATGTATTGACATTCTAATCCACCCAGGCTTGTGAGCTAAATTGCCCGAATTAATTTCACAAACCAAATTATGTGAAGTTTCCTGATTAACATTTAATAAAAAATGGCCATAAGTTCCTGCACAACTACAACCACCACGGGTTTGAATTCCGAATTTATCATTCAATATTTTTACTCCTAAATTAAAATGCAATTCGTCAATATAAAATGAGATCACTCCTAGCCTATCTTGATGTTGTGCCGCAAGAATCTTTATATTTGG
>CAIRNC010000346.1 GCA_903879875.1 uncultured Bacteroidota bacterium | reverse complement strand
CGTCGGTTGGTATTATTCTTTGCAAAGAAAAAAACAATAAGGTTGTCGAATTTTCATTTCGAGATATGAATAAAGCTATGGGCGTTGCTACCTATAAAACAGAAAATGATTTGCCAAATGAATACAAAGGCTTATTACCCGACGCAGAAACGCTCAAAAAATTAATGGATTAGTATATTCAAAAAGCAAACAATCAATAAAAAATAGTTAATCTCAAATATCTAAAAGTAAGTTTGATTACTTTTATAAAAAATAAAAAACATATAATGAAAGGAGTATTATTAGTAAATTTAGGTTCACCAGAAAGTCCAACTGCTAAAGATGTTAAACCGTATTTAGATGAATTCTTAATGGACAAATACGTGATTGACGTTCCGTTTTTATTACGAGCTTTATTAGTTCGTGGGATCATTTTGCAAACGCGTCCAAAAAAATCAGCTGAAGCTTATGCTCGAATTTGGACCAGTGAAGGTTCACCGCTAATTGTGCTTTCAAAAAAAATGCATCAAAAAGTGAAAAAACTCGTTGATATTCCTGTGGCTTTGGCCATGCGTTATGGCACGATGACCATTAAAAAAGGGTTGCAAGAACTCAAAGACCAAGGCGTAACCGAAGTGATGCTTTTGCCTTTATATCCGCAACATGCCATGGCTTCCACTACAACTATTGTGGTTTTGGCAGAAGAATTGCGTTTGAAATATTTCCCAGAAATGACGTTTACCAATGTTCCTGCGTTTTACAACAAACCCAATTACATTCAAGCGTTAGCCAATTCGATGAAAAAACATTTAGAAGGATTTGATTACGATCATTTATTGTTTTCATACCACGGAATTCCAAAACGTCATATTCGTAAAACTGATGTAACCAAATCGCATTGTAAAATAGATGGTTCTTGTTGTAATACGCCTTCGCCAGCACATGAATTTTGCTACCGTCACCAATGTTATGAAACCACGAAACAAGTAGTAAAATTATTAGGAATTCCAGAAGGAAAATACAGTCAAACCTTCCAATCGCGTTTAGCTGGCGACAAATGGTTAACACCTTATACTGATGTTGAAATCAATAAAATGCCTGAACAAGGAATTAAGAAATTAGCGGTTGTAACACCAGCTTTTGTTGCAGATTGTTTAGAAACTTTAGAGGAAATTGCCATGGAAGCCAACCACCAATTCAAGGAACACGGTGGCGAAGAATTTTTTGCCATCCCTTGTATGAATGATGAAGACGAATGGTGCGGCGTTGTTGGGGATTGGATTAAAGAGTGGAGTAAATAAAAAGAAAAAAATGCTTAAAGCAATTCCTTATCTATTAAATTTAATATTTGTTGGGTTAGTAGCATATTTTATAGTAAAAACAAATTCGGATAAATCTCCTATTCTTTTTATGCTTTTTTATCCTGCAATACTTGTTTTAAATTTAATTACTCTTATTGTTTTTATTATTTTGAAAAATAAAGTTTTTACAGGAATAATAAAAAATAATATTCTTTTACTTTTGTTATTAATCATACCGATGTTTATCCTAATGTCTACTATTTAATGGAACTTTACAACTACCTAAAATCCCTTCACCTCATCTTTGTCATCACTTAGTTTTAATGTTTTTGTTTTAACTTTAAAAAATGGAAAATTTACCTTCAAATTATCAACAGACACTTTTACTACTGAAAGAAAGGATAAAACTTGCCCAATATAAAAGTTTACCACTATTCAATACCGAGATGATTTTGATGTATCTTGATTTTGGGAAAGTGATATCAGAAAAACTAAAATCAGGTTGGGGAGGTGGTATTGTTGATAATTTATCTAAAGATTTACAGGCTGAATATACTGGCGTAAAAGGCTTTTCAGCAAGAAATTTAAGGCGAATGAAGCTCGTTTTTGAGGAAATTGGAACAAATTCAAATTGGACACAGCTTGTGTCCAAAATTCCTTGGGGTCATACAAATCTTTTGTTTTCTAAAGTAAAAGAAACCGAAAAAAGAACTTTTTATATAATGCAGTAAATCATTAAATAGTTTATAAAAATTAAGCTTTAAAAAAACAAGTTTAGTTTTTATGCGCTTTTCTAAACTAACGAAAATTTAAGTTTAGTTTTTATGCCTTTTTCTAAACTAACTAAATTTTTATTCTATCTTTGTAAAACAGAAATGGTCTAAAATGAAATCATTTATAGCTGGAAAACAGACCAATCAAGGTTATTTTAAAAGTTTTCAACCCAACTTCATTAATAGAAGTTGGCAGATTGACGACATGTCGGTTTTGCAACTTTTAAGTAAAGCTGATAGATTTTTAGGCAGGTTAGATATGTATTCTGAATATGTAAACATTGACCTTTTTATTAGAATGCACATCGCTAAAGAGGCAACACAATCTTCAAAAATTGAAGGCACTCAAACTAATGTTGAAGAAGTTTTTTTTAATAAAGAGGAAATATCTGAAGAAAAAAGAAACGATTGGGAAGAAGTTCAAAATTATGTTAATGCAATGAATGAAGCCGTTAAGCTTTTGCATACTTTACCTTTTTCATCACGCCTTATAAAACAAACGCACAAAATTTTATTACAAGGTGTAAGAGGAACTCAAAAATTACCAGGAGAATATCGAACAAGTCAAAACTGGATTGGCGGCGCTAGTATTAATGATGCGGTATTTGTTCCGCCAAATCATTCGGATATTAATGAATTAATGTCCGATCTTGAAAAATTTGCTAATGACGAACTGAATCCATTACCTGATTTAATAAAAATTGCCATCATTCATTTTCAATTTGAAACTATTCATCCTTTTTTAGACGGAAATGGCAGAGTTGGTCGATTGCTTATAACTTTATATTTGGTTGACAAAGGAATTTTAAAACAACCCATTCTTTATTTATCTGATTTTTTTGAGAAAAACAGAATGTTGTATTACGATAATTTGATGCGAGCAAGAACTCATAACGACATTAATCAATGGTTAAAATTCTTTTTAACAGGTGTAATTGAAATTGCTAAAAATGGAGTTGATACCTTTGATGGCATTTTGCAATTGCAAAAAAATCTAGAATCAAAAATAAAATCACTAGGAATTAGAAGCGGGGAGGCTCAAAAGATAATTGATTTTCTATATACAAATCCTGTAATTGATGCTTCAAAAGTAGATGAAATTATAGGAAAATCAAAAGCAACACATTATAAATTAATTGCAGATTTAGAAAAATTAGAAATACTGGAAGAAATATCAGGCGCGCAAAGAAATAAGCTCTATGTCTTTAAAGATTATTTAAATTTGTTTAAAAATAATTAAAATAAATCATGTACGAATACCTAAAATCCCTTCACCTCATCTTTGTAATCACTTGGTTCGCTGGGTTATTTTATATTGTACGCTTATTTGTGTACCAAATTGAGGCCAATGAAAAACCCTCGCCCGAAAAAGAAATTTTACAAAATCAATACCGAATAATGACTTATCGATTGTGGTATATTATCACGTGGCCGTCTGCAATTTTGGCTAGTATTTTTGCTTTTTGGATGTTGTTTTTTACCGATTTGGGAAAAGCTTGGTTACAACTTCCTTGGATGCAAGTAAAACTAGGATTCGTTTTTCTATTGTATTTATACCACTGGAAATGTCATTTAATCTATTTGCATTTACAAAAAGACGGAACAAAATACAGTTCCAATTTCATGCGATTGTGGAACGAAGGAGCTACAATTATCTTGTTTGCAGTAGTTTTTTTGGTGATTCTTAAAAATGCTGTCGATTGGGTTTATG
>CAIRNC010000345.1 GCA_903879875.1 uncultured Bacteroidota bacterium | reverse complement strand
GATCTGATATAATTCGTGATCCAAATATTAATCCTGTCGCAGCATTAACATTGAAAAGAAGAATTGACGCTTCGAATCAAGAACGTACTGATATGGTGGAATATACCGACAGTTATTTCCTTCAAAAATACAGCCACGTTGCCGCAAAAGACGGTGCAAAAATCAATTCTGAAAGTCCTGCTTGGGCTTTTGATAGATTGTCCATATTGGCTTTAAAAATTTATCACATGAATGAAGAAGTTACTCGAACAGAAGCTTCACAAGACCATAGAGATAAATGTCAAGTAAAGCTAAATGTGCTTTTAGAACAACGTTCTGATTTATCCACTGCCATTGATGATTTGTTGAATGATATTGAAAATGGAGATAAATTTATGAAAGTGTACAAACAAATGAAAATGTACAACGACGATGAATTAAATCCTGTTTTGTATCAAAACAAAAAATAACAGACCTTAAATTGTCAAAGACAACACTGCATATTGCCGTAATGAGACTTTCCGCAATGGGAGACGTCGCCATGACGGTTCCTGTTTTAAGGGCATTGGTAAACCAACATCCCAACGTAAAAATCACTTTAATTTCGCGGCCTTTCTTCCAACCTTTTTTTGAAGGAATTCCAAATGTTTCTTTTTTTGCATTTGACGAAAAAGAAAGACACAAAGGTTTTTTGGGTTTGTTTCGCTTGTATCGCGACCTAAAAGCATTAAAAATAGATGCCTTTGCCGATTTACACAATGTGTTGCGTTCCAAAATCATTAGAAATCTATTTGCCTTTAGCGGAAAGAAAATGGCTTTTGTAGACAAAGCCCGAGCCGACAAAAAAGCGTTGACCCGTGCTGAAAACAAAATTTTCAAACAACTGCCTTCTATTTTTGAGCGACATGTCAAAGTGTTTGAAGCACTTGGTTTTACGGTTGATTTATCTCATACAAAATTCCCGGAAAAAGCCGTTTTATCAGATAAAATAAAAGCAATTATTGACATTCAAAAAGGGGATACTACTTTTAAACTAATCGGGATTGCACCTTTTGCACAATACGATTCCAAAGTTTATCCCTTGGATTTGATGCAAGAAGTCATTGATGAATTGGCCATACATGCCAATTATAAAATCTTGCTTTTTGGTGGTGGCAAAAAAGAAATCGAACAACTCATGCTGTTTGCTGCGAACAAAGAAAACGTAATCAATTGTGCTGGTAAAATTTCGTTTCAAGAAGAACTCCAACTGATTTCTAATCTTGATGTCATGCTTTCAATGGATTCAGGAAATGCACATATCGCCGCCATGCTAGGTGTAAAAGTGATTACGCTTTGGGGCGCTACACATCCTTTTACGGGATTTTCACCCTTTAACCAACCATTAGAAAACGCTTTGGTTTCCGATAGAAATTTATTTCCACTGTTGCCCACTTCTATATATGGGAACAAAAAAGTAGCGGGCTATGAAGACGCCATGCGAACGATTACGGTTGCTAAAGTAGTAGCTGCTATAACACTTTAGTGTACTAAATGACAATGTTCGTTTTGATTGCAGATAAGTCTTTATTTCTTTGATTTCTTTTTATTCCAAAAGTCCTTTACTGACACGGCTAGAGGCAATTAATGAAGCGATAAATCCTAAAGAAACTATGGTAACCAGTACGATTATCACGTTTTGAAGTGAAAATATCACAGGATAAGACAATGTGGGTGTAATCATTATCACTTGGAAATGCTGCTGGATTAAGACAATTATTGCGCCCAAAAACAAACCAATCAAACCTCCAATAACACTTAAAAGTGTGCCTTGAAACAAAAATATTTTTCTTAAATCTTTTACTTCAACGCCTAGATTATAAAGGGTTTTTAGATTTCCTTTTTTGTCTAAAATCATCATAATTAAAGCACCAATCAGGTTGAAGAGCGCAATAATAATAACCAATGTAAAGATCAAATAAACAGCAATATTTTCGGTATTGAGCATTTTATACAGCCCATCGTTGAGTTGCATTCTGTTTTTTATAACACAATTGTTTTTAAAAATGGTTTGGAGTGCTTTTACCACTTTTGCT